>CAYHYU010000014.1:0-17480 GCA_964360885.1 uncultured Gammaproteobacteria bacterium
TGGTGGGACTGTTTGTTGCTTCTCTCCCTGTCCACGCAGCGACGCTCACAGCAGGAGATCTTGTGAAAGGTCCAACTGACGATGTCTATTACCTAGCGATGAACGGCATGCGTTTCGTGTTTCCGAATGCCAAATCATATTTTACGTGGTATGCAGATTTCTCAACCGTGAAGACGATCACCACAGATGAACTCGCAAATATCCCAATGGGAGGGAACGTCACCTATCGTCCCGGCGTCAAACTCGTCAAAATCACGACGAATCCGAAAGTGTATGCGGTTGCGGGAAATGGCGTCTTGCGTTGGGTTAAGACCGAAGAAGTCGCCAAGGCCTTGTATGGCGTTGATTGGAACAAAAAAGTGGATGACATTCCAGATGCTTTTTTTGTGAACTATACCGTTGGTGCAGACATCGGAAGCACATCTGACTTCTCTCCTTCTCTCGAGACGCTTGCTGCGAGAGATATCAATATGGATAAGAAGCTTGGGACATCTATATGGTCTCCAAAATTGAACTCAACATTCCAATTGCAGTTCGCTGGCGATCTCGACGCATCCATTGACGCGGACATTTATGATCTTGATCTTTTTGATACGCCAAAAGAAACCATCGGCGCACTTCACGCAAAAGGCAAGAAGGTCATTTGTTATATCTCGGCCGGTTCATGGGAAAATTGGCGACCCGATAAAGCCGCATTTCCATCGGAAGTGATCGGAAAAGAGTATGCGGGGTGGCCAGGTGAGAAATGGTTGGATATTCGCCGGATTGATCTGTTGGGTCCCGTTCTTCAAAAACGATTTGATCTCGCAAAAGAGAAGGGATGTGACGCGATCGAGCCGGATAACATCGATGGATTTGGGGCAATCACTGGATTCTCTCTGACATATAACGACCAACGTATTTTTAATACATGGATTGCGGAGCAAGCGCATCAACGAGGAATGTCCATCGGGTTAAAAAACGATCCAGAACATGTGCGTGATCTGCTTCCTTTTTTCGACTGGGCGTTGACAGAAGATTGTCATGCGCAAGGATGGTGCGAACAGATGACATCCTTCGTTTCTGTAGGCAAAGCTGTCTTTCAGACCGAATATACGGATACGGGTGTGAAATTCGAAGACGTTTGTCTTGCAGCCAAGAAACGAGGTTTTCGTGCTCTGTTGAAGCATCGCAATCTCGACGCATGGATTCAACAATGTGTGTAGACATTGGCGGGTCGGAAGGGATTCGAACCCTCGATCTTCTCCGTGACAGGGAGACGTGTTAACCGGGCTACACCACCGACCCATGGCACTCTGTTGAGTGGCGAAAAGGTATCATGATCTTCTTTTCAGAGCAAGAATGCGAGCGACACCGTTCCATTCTTGATGTCAAAGCCGGTTGATCTTCGCCGCGAGAATGAAATCGTTGTTTGAGAGTCCGCCGATGGCATGCGTCGAGAGAACGAGCCGTACTCGGTTCCATGTCCAATGGATGTCCGGGTGATGTCCTTCTTGTTCCGCGAGCGCGCCAATTTTGTTCACCCACGTAAGCGCTTCCGTAAAGTTTGTGAATGAAAATTCACGCGAAATGGACGTCGCGTCATCGGAGAGCGTCCAGTCGTCGATTTCCGATCTGCGCGCAAGCGCTTCTTCGCGCGGGATCGGAGACACGCCACCCTCGCACGGGACGCATATCTGTTCGTGTAACGGTGTTGTCATAGGATCCCTTTAGGGTACTATATCTGTGATATGAGCTATTGGCTACTCAAAACCGAACCAGAGGAGTTTTCATGGGAGCGTCTTGAATCCGAAAAAAAAGCGCAGTGGACAGGCGTGCGCAACTTTGAGGCGCGGAATAACATCCGCAAGATGACACTGGGTGATTTTGCATTTATCTTTCATACGGGGCAGGATCGCATTCTCATGGGCATTGCGAAGATCACGAGCGAACCGTATATCGATCCAACGGCCGAAAAAGGGGATTGGGCAGCGATCGACCTCGAGGCCGTGAAGCCGCTCACGCGCCCCGTGAGTTTGGAAGAGATTCGGAACACCTATACGCTGAATACGATGCCGCTCATTTCGCGCGAGCGCCTTTCCGTGTCTCCCGTGACGGATGCGCAAGCCGCGCTCCTTCTCAAGATCGCGAAGACCGAGATATGAACATCGAGCGCGAGCCATTTTATCTCACGACGGCAATCGCATACGTCAACGCTCCGCCGCACATCGGCTTTGCGTTAGAGCTTGTGTACGCGGATGTCATCGCGCGATATAAACGATTGTGCGGGAAGGATGTCCTGTTTCTTACGGGCACGGATGAGCACGGACAGAAAATCGCGATGCACGCGGCGGAGGCCGGGCAGCCGACGGAAGCGTTCGTCGCCGGCATGTCGCAGCTTTTTCGTGATCTCGCAACGCGGCTTGGCATCTCGCATACGGATTTTATTCGAACAACGGAACGTCGCCACGTCCGCGCGGTCGAAACATTTTGGAATCTTGTTGCCGCGAACGGCTTCATGTACAAAAAAGCTTATACGGGTTTGTATTGCGTCGGTTGCGAGCAATTCAAAACAGAGAAAGATCTTGTTGACGGCGTATGTCCGGATCATAAACTCGCCCCGAAGACACTCGAAGAGGAAAATTATTTTTTTACACTCACGGCGTTCCGCGAACGGCTTCAAGATCTGTATGCGTCGCGTCCGAAGTTTGTCGTGCCGGAGACGAAGTTTAACGAAGTGCGGCAGCTTGTCGAAGAAGGGCTTGAAGATATCAGCATCTCTCGGTCCGCAGAGCATCTTTCATGGGGCATTCCGGTTCCAGGCGACGCGACCCAGGTCGTGTACGTTTGGTTTGATGCGCTCGTGAATTATCTCACCGCAGCCGGATTTGGCGATCGTGACGCCCGTTTTTCACGTTACTGGCCGTGCAACGTGCATGTCATCGGCAAGGAGATCAATCGTTTTCATACGGTTCTCTGGCCCGCGATGCTCATGGCCGCCGGAATCGATGTTCCACGGCAGATCGCGGTGCACGGATGGATCACGGTCGACGGGCAGAAAATGTCGAAGACGATCGGCAACGTCATTGATCCTCATGATCTTCTCGACATGTATGGCACGGACGCGACGCGGTATCTGCTTGTGAGCCAGGTTCCGTTTTCCGGCGACGGCGATTGGTCGCACGAACGATCTCGACAAAAATACGAAGCGGACCTTGCGAACGATCTCGGCAACCTCGTATCGCGCATCACGGCCATGGTGCGGAAGTTTTGCGGCGGTCGAGTGCCAATGAAGCATCACGCAGTACGCAGTCCCGCCACCTTATTGAAAAAATATTGGGAAGCGGGATCCCGCCAGAGGCGGGACACGCAGCACGGAGAAATATGGAACGCATATTACGACGCGATGGAATCGTATCGCTTTGACGCCGCGCTCGACATCGTATGGCGACGTATCCGCGACGCAAATCAACTCGTGGATCGCGAGAAGCCATGGGTGCTCGCCGAAGAAGGAAAACAGGAAGATCTCGATCGCGTGCTGTACGAACTTCTCGAGACGATCCGGCAGATCGCGTGGATGATCCGGCCCGTAATGCCCGCCTCATCAGATGCGATTCTTGACCGGCTTCATGACCGTACCGATCGTGAGAACGCGCTTTTTGTGGATGTCTCCCTTTGGGGACTTATGGAAGAAGGAAGAGAGGTGCATGGAGGCGATGGTCTTTTTCCGCGTTTGTCATAGAAAAAAGAAAACCCCCACACCTCTTCGCTTCGGGAAAGGTGTGGGGGTAAGTGTCTTCTAAGGTTCGTGGGCGGTGCTGCGATACACCCACGTTCCCTTGGATATGTCCCACGCGTTCGTGCTGACGTCGTAGGCGTCAACACAGCGCAAGATGCACTTGAGCTCCAAGTCCTTCTGGAACTTGGCGTTCAGGACGTCGTGCGTCAGCGGCTTCCATTCCCCCTTCTCCGCGACCGTTGGCGCGGGCTTTGGGGGTTTGCTCGTCGACTGATAGAGCAAAAAGCAGACAGTTATGATGAGGAGGAAAATCCCCACCACCAACCGCTCCGTCCTTTTCCCCGTCGCAGGCGGCGTTGGACTCGGCGCGGAGATCTTGTCCTTGTTGCGCCACAAGACGAAGGGCGCAGAACGTCCGAGGCGTAGTTCTCGGATCTTACACATGATCTTACACATGAAACCTGCGAAGTAGCTTCGGAGCGAACGCCTGGATTTTGCCGCTTTTGCGGCAGCGTCAGGTGTCGCAGGTTGAGCGCCTGCGCCTGTCTTGTCGTCAGGCGTCGCCGACGAGCCCACAGGGCTGCTGGCTGCACCCGATCTCCGCGATGGCGGAGTATTCGGATCGACCGCAATCGCGTGCAATCGTGCACGCTGCGCCTCAATTGGCGACGCTGGGACTTTCGGCGGATCCGACGGCGCGGCGAGTGTCGGACTCAGAGAATCCACCTCTCTCTGTGTGCGCGACCCTGAAGATGCTGGCGGGATTTGTAGAGCCTCAACAGCATTATCTTGCGATGCGGGAGGATCCTGTGGCTCTGGAGAAACCGCTTCAGCAGGAGCCGGCGATGCGGCAGCCGAGGCGGCAAAATGAGCATTGAGCGCTTGCTCCGCCTGCGCGATTGCGACCGGATCCGGCGCGAGTGGGATTCTGACGGCGCTTCTGGCCGTCTGCACCGGCGTAGCAGGAACCGGAGGTGCGGGAGGAGCCGGTGAAGGAGACGCCTGCTCGCCGGCTTGGGGCATCGGATGGACCGCATCTGCGTTGCCATAGGCCACCGTGCCCGTGATCCTCTTCGACCTCGGCGGCGCTGCGACTGACCCCTTACTGGTAACCGCTTCGTGTTCTGTTCGTGTGGCCATCTCTGACCCTCCATCAAGCTTTTTTCGCTTGGTTGATTGGAAATGTGCACGCTCTCATACCTTTCACCATGAAAGGTATGGAGAACTTTCTACGCTACCTTATCTGGGTTCCTTTGTCAAGTAAAGGGCAGTCGACTATCCTATACCTCGCACCTCCTATGCCTCGCCCCAAGCCCGTTGTCCTTCTTGTCATCGATGGATTTGGTATTGCGCCGCCGACGGATGGGAATGCGATCGCCGCCGCGAACATGCCGAATTTCAAATCCTACGTGGAGCAGTATCCGGCCATGACGATTCAAGGGTCGGGTTCCGCGGTTGGTCTCTCCTGGGGCGAGATGGGGAACTCGGAAGTCGGCCACCTCACGATCGGCGCGGGGCGGATCTTTTTTCAGAGTTTGCCGCGCATCAACCTCGCGATTGAAAACGGGGAGTTTTATTCAAACAAGGCGTTTCACGATGCGATCGCACATTGCGTGAAAACAGGCGGCGCGCTTCATCTCATGGGGCTCGTGTCCCCCGGCAACGTCCACGCGAGCGATCTCCACTGCATCGAGCTCCTCGAGGTCTGCCGCCGACGGAATTTTTCACGCGTGTACGTCCACGCCTTTCTCGACGGGCGCGATTCGATTTTCAACAGCGGGATCACGTTCGTGAAAGAGCTTGAAGCGAAGATGGAGGAGAAGAAGGTCGGCGCGATCGCGACGCTCTCCGGACGGTACTATGCGATGGACCGCGACAACCGATGGGATCGTATTCAAAAAACGTATGAGGCGATCGCGCACGGGAAAGGGGAGGCGACGTCCGAATCCGCTTCGGGCGCGATCGAGAAGTCGTACGCGAAAAAAATGTACGATGAGCAGATTGTTCCGACGGTCATCACGAAAAATGGAAAACCGGTCGCAACGGTCGCCGCGGGCGATTCGGTCATCTTTTTCAATTACCGTCCTGACCGCGCTCGCGAACTCACAAAGGCGTTCGTGCTTCCCGGGTTCGACAAATTCCCGCGCGCGGGCATTGCGGATCTTGTGTTCGTCACGATGATGGAGTATGAAAAAGAACTGCCTGTGACGGTCGCGTTTCCTCCGCTCACGATCGATCAGTGCCTCGCAAAAGTCGTCTCGGATGCCGGACTTCGGCAGCTCCACATCGCGGAGACGGAAAAATACGCGCACGTCACGTTTTTTTTGAACGGAATGATCGAGGATGCTTTTCCCGGTGAAACGCGCATCATTATTCCATCGCCGCGCGTGTCGACGTATGACAAGGCGCCGGAGATGAGCGCGATTCCGATCGCGGAGCGGATCGTGCAGGAGATCGCGAAGGGGTCGTATGATCTCATTATCGTGAACTTCGCGAATCCGGACATGGTCGCGCACACGGGCGACGAACAGGCGACGATCGTCGCGAACGAGACCGTGGACAAGGCGATTGGGATGATCGTCGACGCGGCGCTTGCGGTTGGCGGAGCGTGCCTCATTACCGCGGATCATGGAAACGCAGAAGAGGTGAAGAATCTCGTTACAGGTGAGATCGACAAGGAGCATTCGACGAATCCAGTTCCGTTTGTCATCGTCGGCAAGCCGTTTGAAGGGATGAAGGCGCCGACGGGCGACGTTGTCGGCGGAGAACTGTGGATGACCCAGCCGGTCGGCATGCTCGGCGACGTTGCGCCGACCATCTTGAAATTATTAGAACTTCCACAACCTGTGGAGATGACGGGAAGGGCCTTGATATAGGATGCTTGTATTCTCCCCATATGTCCGTGACTTCGCAGACAGCCATTCAGGTCATTCGAGCGCTTCGCCGGCGATACACGAAGAAAGCGGACATGGATCTCGGAACGCCTGAAGACACGATTCTTGGCGTGCTTCTGTCGGCGCAGACGACGGATGTTCAGGTGTTGAAAGCGTTTCCCGCGTTCCGCAAAAAATTTCCCACATGGCAATCGCTCGCAGACGCGGAGGTCGCGGATATCGCGAAGAGCATCTCGACCATCGGACTCTATCGGTCGAAAGCACGGGCGATGAACGGACTCGCGAAAAAGATTCTTCATGAGTTCAGAGGCAAGGTTCCTCGCACCATGGAAGAACTTGTCACGCTTCCGGGCGTGGGGCGGAAAACCGCTTCCTGCGTTCTCTCCTATGCCTATCACGTTCCCGCGATCGCGGTGGATACGCACGTGTTTCGTATTGCGAGGCGTCTCGGCTGGTCGACGCAAAAATCGCCGGAAAAGGTCGAACGCGATCTCGCGGCACTCGTGCCATCACATCTGTGGAACAACATCAACCGCACTTTTGTTCGATTCGGACGCGACGTGTGCGTTGCCCGTACGCCGCAGTGTTGGCGCTGTCCCGTTGCCGCGTTGTGCGCCTTCGCACCAAAAACGCCCACGCCGTTAGACGTTAGACGATAAACGATAGACAATAGATACTCGTCACGATCCATCATCTCTTATGTCTCTCGATGCACAAGCCGTTCTCGTCGTTCAACGGGTCTTTCTCTCTTCGTCATGGACCATTGAACTTGCCGTGGTGTGTGCGCAGTGGCTTCTTTTTGCGAATGTTCTTCTTGCGGTGTGGTTGCTCTGGTCGGGGAAGGCGCGCGAGCGACATGCGGTGCTTGAAGCGGCTTGGAGCGTTGGGCTCGCGCTTCTGCTCACGTTCCTGCTCGCATTGTGCATTCAACGCGTTCGTCCGTATCTCACGCTTCCGGATGTCACGCTCCTTATTCCGCCACCGCACAAAACCGCGTTTCCTTCGGGTCATACGTCGTCGGCAGTTGCCATCGCGTCTGCATTTTGGATTGGAAATCGGCGCGTCGGATTTCTCGCGATCGCGCTTGCCTCGCTCGTCGCGCTCGGGCGCATCGCGGTCGGCGTGCATTATGCGACAGATCTTCTCGGGGGCGCGCTCGTCGGCATCGCGAGCGTTGCGATCGTTCGCATGATCCATCGTGCCCTTCGGCGTCGTGACATCGAGGCGTCCGCACAGACGCATCACCATGACGCATGAAGACGCTCGTCGGCATCGCGTTGGCCATTGGCGCGTTCGGTTGGTGGTTTTTTCCGCGGGCAGTACTCCGCGTTCCTTCACATGCCGCGCCACAGGTGAAAATTTCAATTCACCCGAGGTCTGATACGAAATCCGTTGCCGGTCTCCTCGCGGCACATGGGATCATCGATTCCGTATCCGGCTATCTATTGTACTCCATTTTCGATTCCTCCACGCAGCATCCACGATCGGGAACATACGCTGTTTCACAAGGCATGAGCTATCGAAGGATTGCGCGGATGTTTGCGATCGGACCGGAACGCGAAGAAATTTCGATCAAAATCATCGAGGGTTGGACGCTTGATGACGAAGCGAAAGCGCTCAAAGAGTACAATGTTGATTCATTGTTATTTCACAATATCGCACGTGTTGATTCATGGAAGAACGATTTTTCGTTTCTTCTGACCCTCTCGAACAAGACATCGCTCGAAGGGTATCTTTTTCCCGATACCTATCGAGCGTGGAAGGATCAGTTACCGCGAAGCATCATCAAGAAACAGCTTGACGCATTCGCCTTGCACGCGCCACGTCTCGTCGAAGAAGCGAAAAAACAAGGACGCACGCTGCATGACATTGTGATTCTCGCATCCATTGTCGAGAAGGAAGTCGCACAGCCGAAAGATCGTCCGATCGTCGCGGGTATTTTTTGGAATCGGCTCCGCGATGGGATGCCGCTCCAATCCGACGCGACGATCACATACATCACGAAGTCCGGACGCACGCGATCGACGTTGGTTGATCTTGCCAGTGACTCTCCTTTTAATACGTATCGGAATACGGGGCTTCCGCCGGGGCCTATCTCAAATCCTGGAGAAGACGCGCTCGATGCAGCGCTCCATCCAGCCGTAACACCGTATCGGTATTTTTTGACGGACGCGAAGGGGAAAATCTATTTTGCACAGACGCTGGATGAGCATATTCTGAATCGCCGCAGGGCATTTGGTGAATAGCCATTTTTTCTTTCCATGTTACACTCATCACATGAGCGACAAATCCATAGAAAGGCACGCGGGACCGATCACGTGGGGGATGTTTCTCGTTCTCGTTCTCGTCGCGATTTTTATCGCTGCAGGTTTTTTAGCGACGCCGCTTGCGCTTCTCGCTCTTCTCGTCGCGTTCGTGTGCACATTTCGATGTACCTATCCCGTCTTCTACATCGGCGTCGCGCTCACCCCCTTCCTTGGTCTCATCGTGTCAATTCCAACGGGTCGTCTACTTTTGGGCGAACGCGCATTCGGCGGATCAATCGATATCAGCGTGGCCGAGGTCGTGTTGTGTTTCGTCCTGTTGGCGTGGACCATCAAATTATTCGTGCAGTGGTTTCGTCGGCATGACGACGAGTGGCGCCTGCGCCTTCCGCTTTTCGGATCATATTTCGCGCTTGTCGCCGCGCATGTTGCCTCGATTTTTTCGCCGCTTCTTCCGGATCCGATTCTCGTTGTGAAATTTGCCCTTCGGCCGGTGCTCTTCAACTATCTCGCGTTTATCGTTCTGCCGGTCAATCTCATTCGTTCGCGTCGGCGTTTGATCACGGTTCTCGGCATTGTGTCGGCTGTCGGCGTCTTTGCCGCCGCGACCGGATTCATTTCCATCTTTTTCCCACCCGGCGGATCGTTCATCGGCCGCGCGCATCCGATTCCGCTCTTCGGCGTCTCCGCGCTCGGCGAGAACCATAACGAACTCGCGGAGCTCCTCGTGTGGACATCGCTTGTCACGATTGCGCTCGCGTGTCTTGTCTCGGATGCGCGATGGCGACGTTTTCTGTACGGCGCCGCGGCGTTCCAAACATGCATTGTCCTCTTCACATTCACGCGTACGGGCTGGATCGTGCTGGCCGCGGAAGCTGTTGTTCTCTTCGCCGCCGTGTGGCGCGATCGCATCACTCGCCATCTCCGCACGCTCGTCATCATCGGGCTTTTTTTGCTTCCGCTCGCCGGCGCCATGACAGCGTATTCGATTTCGGAATCCGCATCGAGTTCAACTTCGACACGGCTCATGTTGAGCGCGATCGCATGGAATCTCTTTCTCTCGAGTCCGTGGTTTGGCGCGGGCGCAGGATCTTTTCTCGAGAGGGTCGGTGCAACGCGTATTTTTTTGCAAGAGTACGGCGCTCCGCTTGATTCCCATGGCATCTTTCAAAAGATCGGCGCGGAAACTGGCGTGCTCGGACTTCTCGCGCTCTCGGCCGTAGCTCTTCAGTTTCTTCTGCTCATCCGCCGTACTCTCCCGCGCATGTCGTCCCCGTCTTCGCGGATGTGTTTTCTGACGCTTGCGACGGGCGCGGGCGGCGCGTTTCTCTATCAAATGTTTAATACCGCCTATTGGACAGGCACGATGTGGCTTCCTATTGGGCTTGTCCTTGTCGCGGCGTATGTGCTCGTTGACTGATATGCGCGTCGTCCATCTTCTTCCCACACTCGACGTTGGCGGAGCGGAGCAGATCGTTCTTGAGCTCGCGCGGCGGCTGTCGGAGCGGGGATATGACGTTCATGTGATCGCGATGATGGGCGGAGGGCGGCTTCTCGCAGAATTCGAACACGCGGACATTCCGACGACGGTGTTTCCAAAAACCGGTCCATATGGATCATTCGGATTTTTTCCGACGCGGCGACGTGTGCGCGAACTTCGTCCTGTGATCGTCCACACGCATTTGTTCGGCGCAGATCTTTGGGGTCGGCTCGCTGCCTTCACGGCCCGCGTTCCCGTGGTCGTCACGACGGAGCATAATATGTTTCCGCACGAAGGGTGGCTTACGCGCGCGACAAAAAAACTGCTTGCGTCGCAGACCGATGCGATCATTGCCGTGAGCGGCGCCGTGAAGCGTCATCTGCTCGATGTCGATCGTCTTCCAAAAAATACAATTCGTCTGATTCAGAATGGGATCGATCTCGCGCGAGTGATTCCACGTACCGCACGGGCGTTTCGCGACGTGCCGCGTTTGCTCACGGTCGGTCGGCTCGATCCCCAGAAGGGCCACGCGACGCTTCTCAAGTCCCTCGCGCGTGTGAAACGGCCGTGGATGCTCGATATCGTGGGCGTCGGACCGCTCGAACGTGATCTGAAAGCGCTCGCTGAACGGCTCGCGATCGCGCCGCGCATTCGATGGCTTGGAGTTCGCAAAGATGTCTCGTCTCTTCTGTCCGCATCGGACATCTTTTGTTTTCCGTCTCTCTGGGAAGGGTTCGGGCTCGCCGCTGTTGAAGCCGCTGCCGCAGGGGTCCCCATTGTCGCATCGGATCTTGAGGTCTGCCGTGAAATCCTCGCCGGCGATGCCACGTTCGCGCCTCCGGGCGACGTTCCCGCGTTTGCGCATGCCATCGATGCGATTCTCGGCGACCCTATTCCGCGGATCGCACTGGCGCAACGCGGCGTTTCTCGCATTCGGAAGTCCTATTCTCTCGAGCGGATGGTGGACGGATATGTGAAGGTATATCGGGAGCTCGTTGCGCGTCCATCGACTTCGCTCGGGATCCTGAGCTTGCCGAAGGATCGGGCGTCGTTATGAAAATTCTCCACGTCAACAAATTCTTCGATCTCTTCGGCGGAACGGAAACGGTTCTTCACGCAACCATCGCGCATCAGCGCGCGGCGGGTCACGACGTGCATGTTTTCTCCACGCAGTCCGCGGGCAACTTTCCATCCGATGACGTGCGTTTTTTCGTCACTCGCTCCAATCTCGCAGCGCAGGAAGGTCTTGCGAAAGACGTGAAGAAAGCGGCCTCTTTTTTCTGGAATCGCGACGCCAGACGGTCGATCACGCAGATGCTCGCTACGATCCGGCCGGATGTGATCCATCTTCACAACATTTATCATCATCTTTCGACCTCCATTCTCGAGCCCATTCGCCGCGCCAAGATCCCGTGCGTGCAAACGCTCCATGATTACAAGCTTGCGTGCCCGAACTATCGAATGTTTACGGAGGGGAGTCCGTGCGAACGGTGCAAAGGCGGTCGGTATTACGAAGCGGTCACGCATCACTGCCTCACGTCCTTTGCCGTTGGAAACATTCTCGCGATGATGGAAATGGGATTCACAAAAACACTGCACGAATACGAGCGAACCGTTCGCGTTTTTATTTGTCCATCGCAGTTTATGCGCGAGAAGATGATCGCGTGGGGCGAGCCCGAATCGAAGATGATGGTGATCCCGCACGCGGTCGAGATTCCCGCAGCCGCTGCGACGCGCGATGGCGGATATTTTTTTTCCGCGGGTCGGCTTTCCGTTGAAAAAGGGATTGAGACGCTGCTCCGCGCCGCGGCTCACGTTCCGGAGATCCGCTTCAAAATCGCAGGAACAGGGCCGGAAGAGGCGCGGCTCCGCTCGCATCTGGTGTCGCTCGGAATTCTGAACGTCGAATTTCTCGGATTCGTCCGAAAAACGGATCGACAGGATCTGTGGAGCCGCGCATCCGCGCTCGTACATCCGTCCATCTCATATGATAACGCGCCGCTTTCGGTGCTTGAAGCGATGGCACTTGGGCTTCCCGTCATCGGATCGCGAATCGGAGGGATCCCCGAGCAGGTCGAAGATGGAATAAACGGATTTCTCGTCGAACCTGGGAACGTCGATGCATGGGCAGATGCGCTGCGACGTTTTTCGTCTCTTTCACCCGCCGAACGATCTCGTCTCGCTGCGGCAAGCCGCGATCGCGCCGAGCGCCTCTTTTCATGGGGCACGCATCTTGCAAAACTCGAAGAGGCATATCGGCGAGCAGGAGCGCGGAGTTGATTCATGGCGCATGTCATGCTAGGTTCGGACACACGATGACTCTCGGACGTTTCGTCGCATGTGCCCTGACCGTCTTTTTCTGCATGGCGGTTGGATCTGTGACGTTTGCCGCGAAGGGCATCTACGGATCCCCCAATCTCGCGAACGCGTATCTTGACTGGCAGCTCCGCGCCGAGGATCTTCCATCGCTTGCGCGATGGGATCTCGTGATCCTCGATGCGGATCAGCAGCGCTATTCTCCGCAGCATCTTCGTACGCTCAAAGAGCTCAATCCGTCGATCAAGCTCCTCGCGTACATTTCTTCGTCAGAAATCGCGCGCGCGCGGTTTGCGGAATCGCCCGACTTCCCTGCGGGCAATCTCGCATCGCGCATTCAGGACGCGTGGTACGTTCATGATCCCTCCGGTCATGAGGTCTCGTTTTGGCCAGAATCACCGATCTTAAACGTCACGGATCTCGGTCCCGCATCGCCGTCCGGTCAACGCTGGAGTGATTTTCTTCCGCGTTTCATTCAGGATGAGATTCTCGCGACAGGTTTGTGGGACGGAATTTTTCTTGACAACACGCAAGATTCCATCACGCGTTTTGCGAAATCGCCCGTGGATCTCGATCGCGACGGACGAGCGGATGATGCGGCAAGCGCGGATCGTGCATGGCGTGCCGGAATGGCTACATTATTGAGGAACATCCGCGCCGCGAATCCAAACGCCATTTTCATTGGCAATGGCGGATACAGCTTCTCCGACATCCTCAATGGCGTATTTTTCGAACAGTTTCCGAGCTATACATGGGCAGCAAATTGGAAAGACATTCGCACGGCGATCGGACGGAATCTGCCGCCTTCGTATACGATCGTGAACGTGAATACGAACGACGCGGATCGTCCGGACGACTATCGGCGCATGCGCTACGGACTTGCGAATGCACTTGTCGCGGGAGGATATTATTCTTTCGATCGCGGCGCGATGGGGCATAACGTGTTGTGGTGGTACGACGAATACGAGGCAACGCTTGGAAAGCCCCGTGCGTCGCCGAGACCGCTTGCCGCGGGCCGCGGGTCGTTGATCGTTCCGGCGGTGTGGGCGCGTGAGTTTCAACATGGGATCGCGATGTTCAACAGCACCGATGCGGCCAAGCGCGTTTCTCTGCCAGGCGAGTTCGAGAAGCTCCGCGGAGTACAAGATTCCGCGACGAATGACGGGACACTTGTGCGCGTGATCGATCTTGCATCCCACGACGGCCTTCTCCTCTTCCGACGCTCCGCGCCGGAGGAAATTCGCGGCAGCGCATTTCGGAACGGTGATTTTCTGCGTCTCTATGATACGCGCGGCCGTCAAGAGAGGAGCGGATTTTTCGCGCAACGCAAAGATGCACCGAGCGGCGTGATGATCGTCGCTGCGGACGTGGATGGCGATGGAGCGTTGGATCTCGTCACGGCACATCGCGGCGTTCTTTCGATCCGCTTCGCGGAAAATGGCACGACGCTTCTTCGTCCATTCGGATCCTCCTACACGGGTCGTCTTTCTCTCGCCGCCGGTAATACGAACCGTGACGCGCCTCTTGAAATGATCGTGGGACGTGACGGCGCCGCGCCGCCGGAGGTGAAGATTTTTTCGCGCACGGGAGGCGTGCTCGCGCGCTGGGACGCCTATGCGCATACGTTTACGGGAGGCGTGCGCGTGGGCGTCGGCGATCTCGACGGCGACGGTCGTCAAGAAATCGTCACTGCCGCAGGACCGGGCGGCGGACCGCATATCCGCGTCTGGAAAACGGACGGAACCGTATGGGGCGGTGGATGGTTCGCTTTTGATGCGAACGCGCGCGGTGGCGTGCAGATTGCCGTGGGCGATCTCGATGGAGACGGGAAAGACGAGATCATCGTCGCATCAGGGCATGGCGCGATCCCGCGAGTGCGCATCTTCGATGGTCGCGGTACACTGAAAGGGGATTTTACGCTGGGGAATAGACCGCTCGCCGAGGGGCTCCGTGTCGCGGTATCGGATGTGAACGGAGACGGAAAGAAAGAAATACTCATTGGCGGTCTCCCAATTTTTTAATCTATGGGCATCTTTTCACGAAAACGCCAACCAACTGGCCTCGCGCGCCACGCCTCGACAGTCGCCTTCACGACGGCGCGTGCGTTGTCGTCGCATCTTCGTGCGTGGTTTCATCATCGCTATGCGCCGCGCTATCGCTCTGCGGGGCTTGTGTTCGGGTTCGACCTGTTTCTTCTCGGTGTCGCGGCAGGTCTTCTCATTCTCAATGCATTCTTGTTCGTGACGATCCTCCGACCGGCAAACGCCGGTATTGCGCTCGATTTCCACACGCCAAACGTCATTCGAGGATCGGACGCGATGCCCGTTGAACTTCGTCTTCGCGCGACGGACGGGAAGTCGCATGAAGATGTTGTGCTTCGTCTCAAGCTCCCGGATTGGGTTGAAGTTCTCTCCGCAGATCCATCGATCGTCAAGAATTCGATACGCATCGGCGTTCTCCGCCCACACGACGAAAAAATCGCACATCTCGTGTTCCGCATCCGCGCGCCGAAAGGGACGACCGTCTCATTCGGGTTTGAGATCTCGCAGCCAGGATTCCTCGGAATTCCGTCGATCGTGAGCGGACAAGAAAAGCGAACGGTCACGGAGTCGGCATTGACCATAAAGCGTGCAGTGGACGATGCTCATGCCATTGTCCCACATGCATCGATCCCGCTTGTCATTGAGAATAGCGGATCCATCGTCATCAAACTCGCTCTCGTGCGAATGAACGAGAAAAAGAACGCGCCACAGGCACGGTTTGGTTCAGCGGATACGTTCGCGATCACAGATCTCCAGCCAAAAGAAAAACGTGTGGTCTTCACCGAAGTCGGCGGCGATCTACGAACCCCCGTTGTCTTTTCTTGGGAATTGCTGGATGGCGCGCAGGTTGTTCAAGAAAAAACGGAGTCGTTCACGACCAGAGCGTCGCCATCGCATTTTTCGATTTCAGGCACAGTTCGATCACGACGCGGCATACCAGAAATCGTCGTACCGTACGAAGGTGGAGGAGCGGCTGATCCCCCCCGTTTCTTTGTTGCTCATCCGCAACTTTCATCAGGGTCATTTGAAGTATTCCTCGCACGCGGCGCCGGTCCTCTCGTGATTCCGCTCGATCTCACGCGGCAGACATCTTCAACGGAGTGGAGTGTGATTCCCATTGACCGTTCTGAAGGAAAGGGGAGTCCGCTCGTGTATGGCCGTCGTGTGATCGGCCACATCACCTCAACGTTTCCGTTCACAGCCGAAGCGAGATATTACTCGGCACTTGGAGATCAGCTTGGGATCGGGCCGCTTCCTCCCAAAGTCGGCGAAGTCACGTCGTACTGGATCGTGTGGACCGTCGGACCCGTTGAGTCAGAACTTCGATCTCTCACGTTTTCGACAACGATGCTCTCACATGTGCGTGCGACGGGGAAATTTGCCTCACAATCCGGCGGAACGTTTTCAACGGATGGAAAAAGCGTCGCATGGAGCGTTCCATTCATTTCCGCAACGGGCGAACCCGTCACATTCGCCTTCGAAGTCGCGCTCACGCCGACGCGCGCCCTGTTAGGAAGAACGGCGCAGCTCATCGGCGAAAGCGCGGCGACAGCCGAGGACGCACGCAGCGGCGAAATGCTTGAAGCAAGCGCCGGTTCAGACACGACGGAGCTCTCTCATGATGCGAAGGGGGAGGGAAAGGGATTCATAAAATAAAATCGCCGCACGTGAGTGAGTGCGGCGATCGAGCGATACTCTTCAATTCGGCTCGCGGGGTGAAAATTTTGGGTTCCGAATTTTCCATTGCTCGACCCATTGGCCGATGCCGCGCGCATCTCGTTTGTGTCGCACCGTCACGGCGCGCTGCGACCACGAAACAAGCGAGCCGAAATGCAATTTGTATCTTCCGCAAACGATGATGTATCGAAGTTCTCCGGATGCGATCGCTCGTCTGATCGTTCGTGGGTTTACGCCAAAGAGCCGTGCCGCCTCGGAAATCGTGACGCGCACATTTTTTTCAGATAGATCGTTTGTCTGAAGCTTTGGTGAAAAAGGCATGAGATCATAGTTTCATATAAACACATATTTGTCAACAATAATGTGGACAAATAGTATGCATTATTGCTTTTTAACGATCCTCCTCTTGTCTCACTGATGTTTCTGCGATATGATAAAGTTTCATCGGTGACGAATCTCTACGACAGTTACCTCTTGTTCCGCTTACGCACAAAGCGGGACCCCGAAGCTTTTGCGAAGCTGTATGACCGCTACGTTGAGGCCATTTATCGGTTTTCACTCTTGAAACTGCCGCGTCAAGAAGAGGCACAGGACATTACGGCTGAAACGTTCACGCGTGCGTGGCAATACCTGAACGAAAATCGCCAGGTCACGCACATTCGTGCGCTTCTGTATCGGATCGCCCGCAATCTCATCGCGGATTATTATCGTTCCCAATATAAAACGCCGCCGCAGGTTTCCATCGAAGATATTGAGGATTCTATTGATCACGATGAGGATGTAACGTTTGAGGCCGATTTTTCGACACAAAGAGTAGAGGGGTTTGCTAGCGATCAGAGAATCGGTCAGGAACTTCTCGAGGCCCGCACGGATTTTGCGCTCATCCTCAAAAAGTTAGACAAACTCAAAGAGGATTATCGCGACATTCTAATGCTGCGCCTCGTAGATGATCTGCCGTTTTCCGTGATCGCGGACATTCTTGAGAAAACAACCGGGAACGTCCGTGTTATCTTTCATAGGGGTTTGAAAATGTTAAGGAACCTCTGAAAAACGCGGCTCGACTGTCTTCGACGCTGAGCTCAGACGAAG
>CAYHYU010000015.1:0-17240 GCA_964360885.1 uncultured Gammaproteobacteria bacterium
TCCAGCACGTCGCATCGCAAGCGTTTTTCAGAGGTTCCATAGCATTGAAAAAATCATGCGCAGATGTCCGGGCGAGTGGCGAAATTGATTCTTTCGTACAGAGAATGCCGCGGTGGTGGAACTGGTAGACACACTGGCTTCAGGAGCCAGCGGCCGCAAGACCATGAGAGTTCGAGTCTCTCCCGCGGCATTCTCTGTACGAGACGCATCCCGCCATCGGCGGGACGAGCGCAAGCTCATGAGGGTTCAAGTCCCTCCTCGCCCATAGATCAACTGTTTCAACCTTATAAATCCCCCTTCTTTTTCAATTCGGCGATCGTGGCATCGATGGTTTCAACGTATGCTCCCGTCGCATCGAATTTCCATTGAATGAACGGAATGTGGCGTAAGCGTAATGCCTGTGCGAGCGTTTCTTTCAGGGCAGAACGATACGTCGCAAGCGCACGCAGAACTTCTTTGTCTCGACCGGCTGGAAGAACGGAAAGCGTCGCGATCGCATCGTGTTGGCTCGGTGAAAGGTTGGCTTCCAAGACGGTGACGAATAGGTCGCGAGGAAACTCGACGGCCTCGGCAATGGCGCGTGCAAGCGCCTCGCGAAAATGTTCGTTGCGTTGTTGCGGGGTCATATCGCAACGAGCATAGAACACGAAACGAAGAGCAACAAGCCGATGCGTCGTGACACGCCCTTTTCGAGAAGGCGCATATCCATTACACTTTTCCGGACACATGCGACTTCGTCGGGTAGAGATTCAGGGATTCAAAACCTTCGCAGAGAAGACGGTATTGGAATTCGTGTCGCCGTCTTCGACGCTCGCGAACGGCGGGATCACGGCGATTGTGGGGCCGAACGGATCAGGAAAATCGAATATCGCAGACGCGATCCGGTGGGTCATGGGTGAACAGGGTCTCAAGCTTTTGCGGAGCAAAAAGTCCGAAGATGTCATTTTTTCAGGAACGGATAAGCGCACGCGTGCCGGGTTTGCGGAGGTCACGATGACGCTCGTGAATGACGACGGCACGAGCGAGGTCGATCTCTCCGAGATCGTGGTGACTCGACGCCTCTATCGCGACGGGCAATCCGAGTATGAAGTCAACAAGCAATCCGCGCGGCTTGCAGATGTCGTGCTTCTTCTCGCGCAATGCGGGATCGGCCAGCGGACGTATAGCGTCATCGGGCAAGGAATGGTCGATGCCGTGCTTGCTTCCTCACCCGCGGAACGGAAGGAATTTTTTGACGAGGCGGCTGGACTGCGAGTGTTCCAGCTGAAACGCGCTTCTGCGATCAACAAACTCGACGCGACGCGTGACAATCTGACGCATGCGGATGTACGGCTACATGAAATCGAACCGCGTCTTCATTCGCTCGAGCGTCAGGTGAAGCGGCTGAAAGAACGCGAGGGGATCGAGAAAGATCTCCGAGACATCGAGCGGCTGTATTTCGGCAGCGTGTGGCGGGAACTGACGGAGAAACTCGATGGTGCGACCCGCGCACATCACAGGGCTGCGGAAAAATTTTCGGCACAGAACATCGAGGCCGAGACATTCGAACGTGAGCTCTCGGACATGGAACGTGCGACGCCGGCTTCGCGCGACGCGCGCGAAATCCGTGACGCGATCGACGCGCTGAAGGAGGAACGGAGCGTGCTTCGAGAGGAGCAGATACGGCTCGATTCAAAGCGCGAATTCGCGCGTGCACGAGGCCGCACGCCGTGGGCTCCGCTTCCACTCTCGAAAATCATCGAAGAAATCACGGCTGTCTCTGACGCGCACGATGAGCTCGCCAACTTTCTTGCGGCGGATACGCTTGACGCACAAAAGCTCCGCGTCGCTGTCCAGAAGCTCCAAACGCGGTCTCGAGGTCTGCTCGCGCGTCTTCAGAGCCCGGCTCCGGAACCGAACGCCGAGAGCGCATCGGATCCAAAGATCGAACGACAACTCGAAAAGTGCGCGGGCGACATCTTCAAGATCACCGATCGCATATCGGCTGCCGAACAGCGCCTTGCGGACATTTTAAAGCAAGAAGAAGCGGGCCGGAAGCATCTCTTTCTCACACAACGCCGATTGAACGTAACGCGACATGATATGCAGGAAGCGGAACGAGAGGTGTCGAACGCATCGGTCGAACTCGCGCGGATCGACACGCGCCGCGATTCGTTTCTCGTCGAGCTGCGGAGCGTCGCACCCTCTCTCGAGGAGGAATTAGATCGACTGGCCACATCCGCGGCAGAGGTTCCTGCGGATGGAGGGATGGATTCGCTTCATGCGAAAATGAATAAGCTTCGCTCCCAACTCGATTGGATCGGCGGGATCGATCCGGCAACGGTCGTGGAATATGATGAAACGAAGGAACGATTCGAGACGCTCTCCACGCATGCGGAGGATCTTCGCCATGCGATCGCATCGCTCGAAACCATTCTTGCGGATCTCGACACGACGATCGCATCGCGCAGTGATGTCGCGTTCAAACAACTCGATAAGGAATTCAATGGCTATTTCAAGAAGTTGTTCGGGGGCGGCGAGGCGAAGCTCATCAAACTCGACGCGGAGCCGGTGCAAGACGAGGAACGGAGTATGGGCGGCGGAATCGAGCTTCACGCAACGCCGCCGGGAAAGCGTCTCAAATCCATCGCGCTCCTCTCGGGCGGTGAACGCGCGCTTACATCCATCGCGCTGATTTGCGCGATCATGGCGACGAATCCTTCGCCGTTTGTCGTGCTCGACGAAGTGGATGCGGCGCTCGACGAAGCGAATTCTAAGAATTTTGCGGAGATCCTCTCCGCCCTCGCGGAGAAGACGCAATTTGTCGTGATCACGCACAACCGTGCGACCATGCAGATGGCGAAGATCCTCTACGGCGTGACAATGGCTCGAGACGGCGTTTCGCAGGTGTTATCGGTGAAATTAGAGGACTCTTGACATCTTCCGTACAGGATGGAATACTCCCATGCAGATCTTTATCAAGCGGCCTTCGGAGACCGTTTTTTGATCCCTGAAAAACGGCTCTTGACAGCCGTTCCGATGTATGGTAGAACATCCTATTGCTCAAGAGTCCTTGAGCAATCCGCGACCACGACAAGCATGGAACCTCTTCCTAGGGTGTAGCAGGTCTTCGGACTCGCTCTCCCCTACAAACAGGTTTCTTGGACGCGGATTGCTCAAGGTCTTTTTTTCATTCTTATGCTGAACGCAAAACTCACGTCCATCTCGGACGAAAAAGCAATCGTTTCCTTCGGGGATGGCCAGCAATTGACGATCCCAATTTCGGCGATCGAGGGAACGCCCAAGGAAGGGCAAGAATGCGCAGTGATCATCGCAGCGCTTGGCACGGAAGACGCAGGGCGGCAGAGGATCGCGCAGCATCTCCTCAATGAACTGTTGAAGGCGTAACATACCATACATGGAAGTGCCGACATCCTCGGTCCATCGCGTCCTCTTGGGCTGGACGAGTGTTGGGATCGGTGTCGCATGTAGCAGTGCCGTGCTCCTCGCGGGAGTTGCTTTTGGTTTCGAACGGATGTACGAGAATAAAATTTTTCCCGGCGTGCAGATCGCTCGTGTGCGGCTCGACGGACTCACGAAATCGGAAGCCCGCCAGACGCTCGAAAAGGCAATCGACGCGGCTCTTGCGAATGGGTTGCCGTTTTTGTATCACGGAAAGGACGTAACGCTTGATGCCGTGACCGTGTCGATTGATCCCGACGCGTCACGTGACCGCATTCAGTATTCCATTGATGCCGCGCTCGAGGCGGCGTTTGCGTTCGGACGGACCGGCGGAACACTCGCGCGATTCGTCACACAATCGCGTCTCCGCATCGCGCCCGTGAACATCTCACCCGAGATACGCATCGATCGCGATGCGGTCATTGATGCGCTTCACATCGCGTATCGCACAGAGCTCGAGCGTCCGATGGACGCCCATTTTGCCTTGGACACAACCACAGTCACGCCGACGGTTCGCATCGTTCACGAACGGGCAGGCGTTGAAATTGATGCGGAGAGTGTCGTGCGAGAACTCGAGAAACACGCGGATCGCTTAGAATTCCCGCGACTCACGTTTCACGATGAACAGCGCATGCCGAGGATCACCCGCGCGGATATTCTCCCTCTTCTCCCCGAGGCCGAATCGTTTGCCGCACGTCCGAAGATCACTCTGAAATACGATGGAACGATCTACACGCTCCAACCGACGGTCGAATGGATCAGCGTCACGGGGACTCCCGGCGCCTATGCAATCGCGATCGATCCGCATGTTTTTGCGGATAGCGTGAAGCAGCATGCGGGCGAGATCGAGACAGAAGCGAAGAACGGAAGCTTGGTGATCAAAGATGGGAAGCTTGATTCCTTCGTTGCGGGGACGGAAGGCATTGCGATCGATACGGATGCGATCCTCGCGCGCGTTTCCGCAGAGTGGCCCGTGTCTTCGACGTTCCCGCTTATCGTGACGAAGACACACGGGACGCTTCTTGGCGAAGATCCGGAGAAGCTTGGCGTGAAGGAGCTCCTCGGCGTGGGCATTTCACAGTTCTCCGGTTCTCCGGTGAACCGGCGGAAAAACATTGCGCATGGCGTATTGCTCGTGAATGGATCGCTGATCGCGCCCGGAGACACATTCTCGCTTTTGAAAACGCTCGGCAGTGTGGATGAGAAGCATCATTGGCTCCCTGAACTTGTCATTAAGGGGAACGAGACGAAACCGGAATTCGGCGGCGGGCTTTGCCAGATCGGCACGACGACGTTTCGCAGCGCGCTTGCCGCAGGTCTGCCGATTGTCGAGCGAAAGAACCATTCGTATCGCGTTCGGTATTACGAACCAGCCGGAACCGACGCGACGATTTATGAGCCGAAACCGGATATGCGATTTTTGAACGACACGGGTCATCACATTCTCATCAACGCGTATACGAAAGGAGATGCTGTCTTTTTCGAATTTTGGGGGACGAAGGACGGAAGGGTCATCGAGCAGACGAGGCCGGTCATTTCTCACATCGTGAAGCCGCCGCCGTTACGAATGATCGAAACGCTTGGTCTTGCACCTGGAAAAAAGAAATGCACGGAAACAGCGCATGCCGGCGCGAACGCATCTTTCAACTACACCGTAACCTATGCGAACGCCGAGGTGAAGAAAGAAACGTTTCGAAGCCATTACAGACCGTGGCAAGCGGTGTGCCTCATTGGCGTCGAGAAGCTCACGACCTCTTCCACCGCCGCATCTGATCTGCCATCCGTTGAATCGTCAACGCCGTGAACGAATCATCCCCGTCTGGTATACTCTTCCCACATGTCTTCCGTTCTCCATCCGGATTTTCAGAGCATCACGAACGAGGGTCAACTTTCGCTCGACGCGTTTCGCGACGGCGATGCTCTCGTGATCCGTTCCACCGTGGCCGGCGTGAAGCCGGAAGATCTTGACATTTCGATTCACGGCGATCTCCTCACGATCCGCGGCGCTCGTTCGCATGACACGGAAATCCCCGAAGACAACTGGTATTATCGCGAATGCTATTGGGGCGCGTTCAGCCGCTCCGTTGTTTTGCCTTTCGATGTTGCGAGCGATCTTGCGCAGGCATCGTTGAAAAACGGTGTGCTTGAAATACGCATTCCCATTAGGGAACATGGAAAAAAACTCACGGTGAAGTGGGAGGAATAAGGAAGAGCTGCTATACTTTCCCCGTGCAAAATGTTGTCATTGAACGTTGGAATGTCCTCACGTTCGAGCAAAAACTCTCCGTGGGGATTTTGAGCGTGTGCGGAATTCTCGCCATCGGACTTTCGGCATACCGTATTCAGCACATCGTGAAAGAACCGTTTCTCGTCGAGAAGACAAAGGCGCTCGCGTTTCGGCAGTCGCTCACGCCGTCGGATGCGGAAACGGAAGCGCGTCTGAAGCGCACGGATACGGATGGCGACGGTCTTTCCGATTGGGATGAAATCAACGTCTATCGCATGAATCCGAATCTGAAAGATACGTGCGGTGACGGACTGACGGACAACGTTCGCGTGCTCACCGGACGCAATCTCTCATGCGTTGGAAAAGGCGCAAACGTGCCGGGCGAAATCGATGTCACCGCGGTCGAGAACACAGCATCCTCGCTGTATGGAAAGCTTCCGGAAGGATTGTCGCCGGACACGGTGTACTCTCAAATGGTCCAGGCGGCCGCAGAGGCGCAGGCACATGCCGGCGTAGCCGCGACAGGCACGAGGACCGTCACTCTTCCGCGGAACGCGGATGTCATTCGTGCGGCCTTGCGGGGAAAAGTGGATAACGCCAAGCTCGATGCGATTTCCAATGCGGATCTTTTGAAGTTGTACGATCAAGCGATTGAGGCCGAACGTCGCGCGACATCCGGAACGTCGCCATGATATGACCACGCGTTCATCCAGATTCCGACGGTATGCCATAGGCGCCATTGCGGCGTCGTTCTTCGGCTTCCTCGTGATCCTTTTCGAGCCAGCAGCCGTGTATGCGCTTGGTACGAATAAGCTCCCGAACCCGTCGATTATCTCTCCGTGTCCGCCGCTCTCGAGTTGTAAAACCTATGAAGAGATCGAGAAAGTCCAACAAACGGTCGGTGACACGATCACGCTTGCGGTCGTGCTCGCGGCGCTGAACGCGCTCACCTATATGACGCAACAGCTTGCCAATTACACTGCAAATTTCGTTCTCACCGGTGGAAAAGGAGGCGGAGCCGCGTATGAGAAAAAAACATTTGGTAAGTTCTTGGAGGATGCAGCGAATGATTCGGTGAACAATTTCATCGTTGACATGAATCATTACGCGAAGGTCGCAACGGGCTTTGACCTTTGTACGCCGTTTGGTCTCCAAGCGTTCGATCTGCAACTCACTTTTGGCGGAAAAATCTGGCAGATCAAAAAGAAACAAGGATGCGGATTCAAGCAAATTTCGGATAATTTTTCTACGTCATATCAATCGCTCTCGAAGGGGGATATTCTGAAAACCGTCAAAGCGAATTTTCAGCCAGATAAGAGCGATATCGGCATTGCGATCAAATTCAATCAAAAGCTCTTGCTCACAGAAAATGTCAAGATGCGCGGAGCGGAAGCAGATCGGCGAGAGTATGGCGGATTCAAGCCGCTCGTCGATGCGATTTCAGGTAATATTCGGACTCCTGCACAGACGTTTTCGCAAACGCTCGCGGAGACAAATGCCGTAAAACAGCGGAACAGGAGCAATAGCCAGACATTCAGCGCTCTTACGGCAAACGCCTTTCAAATCGGGCTTTATCAGCTGCCGATCGTATTTGGCGCGACATTTCTCAACACACTTGCAAATGCTGGACTCGCATCGCTCAAGGAGTTGTTAACTCCCAAGCCGGATGGGGATGATATCAAGTACGCGCAACTCAACAACCCATTCGCGCAGCAGAGCGCGGAAAAAAAGCGCTCCGTCGCATTCACGGATATCGTGACGCCAAACCTTTTTACGAGCGACCAGCAGGATTTCGTGCACGAGCTTTCATCATGCCCAACCCCGCGCGGGCTGTGGGGCTGTTCCATGGACGAAACGTTCGCGCTTGGACTCCGCGCTTCGGATGACAACGGCGCCTTCACAGTCGCGCGCGCTCTCGGGATCGGGACGGAGGGAAGGGGTCTCATTTTTTTGCATGCCGACTGGCAACTGATTCCCGCATCCGACGTGAAAGAAAATCAGGATCCCGGCTGTTATCAGCGCGCATATTGCGGAGCGAATCTCGCGAAACTCCGGTTCGCGCGCATCCTTCCGATCGGGTGGGAACTTGCGGCGAATTCCCCGTACAATCGCAAATTCAATGGAAAGTATGTGACACTCGGCGATGTCGTACGGAACTTCAATTCTTGTGACGATAAAGGAAGCATCGACGCTTCGCATCCGTGGTGCCATCTCATTGATCCGTCGTGGGTTCTGACCGCGCCGCCGTTTCAATGCCGCGTGCGCGGGTATGGCGACACCGTCATTGGTGCTTCGGTCCCAATTCGTGTTCAAGAGTGTTCGGACGTGGTCTCGTGCGTCGATCGTAACGACAAAGGGGAGTGCGTCGGCGGCTATGGCTATTGTCTTGCGGAAAAAACCGTCTGGCGTTTTTCCGCGGATGCGTGCCAAGAAAAATTTGTGAGCTGTCGAACGTATCAGCAGCGGAATCCGGCACAATCGCAAGGTGGCGTTATTCCGGCAGACACGTCCGGCGGCCCTCAAGTGTCGTATCTCCGGAATACGATTGATTACGGCAGTTGTTCGAGCGATAACGTCGGCTGCATGTATTATGCGACGACGCATGATGTGTCCTCGACATCCACGGATCGCTGGATTGGCGCGCTCTCGCTCACGCCATCACCAAAGATTGTCGGACAGCGCGCGTACTTTGACGCGACGATTGGATCATGCCCTGCGAGCGCGGATGGATGCACCAAGGTTCTGAAGGTGACGGAAGACCAACCGGCGTTGAACCTTGTGAAGAACGGGTCGTTTGAAAAAATGGATTTGAAAGATGAGAAGAAATTCGACGGTTGGGAGAAAGTCGGCGCATATCCAAGTAGCGGTGTCCTTTCACTCTTTGGCGGAAAAAGCGCGGAGTTTAAGACACCAGGATCACTGCGCCAAACAGTGTCGTTGTCCCCACTCCGAAATTACGTGTTGTCCGCATATATTCGGAAAAACAGCGACAAGGATGCATTGGTTCAGCTAAAACTCCAATTACTTAACAAGGATGAAAAACCAGTTACGACAGATACATTTTATCGAAGCAAGAATTGCAGCCCATCGACCGTCTCAAGCGAAGTGAGCATTACATCAAGTAGTTTGGAATCAAACTGGAAGCGTTTTACGTGTGAGTTTGTGACGAATCGTGATGCCGTGAGAGGAAATATCGTGCTGTTTGCCGGCGGCGAAGGCGCGATGGTCGACGGCGTTCAACTTGAAGAAGGAACTCGCGCAACGAATTTTGTTGATGGCACGAACCCGTCGCTTGACGTCGATCATCTTCGAATCGCGCCAGAGGAACTCGCCTGCATTGGCGACGCGAAAAAAGATCGAAAAGAATGCGCGAATTTCGCTCGCGTGTGTGCACAAACGGATACGGGGTGTCAAGGATACAAAGATGCGGACAACGGGGACACGACCGAAATCCCTGCGACTGTGAGCAAAAACGATCTGTGCCCGCTTTCCTGCGTGGGGTATGCAGAGTATCGGAAATTTCCATCCGCATTCGATTTGACGCGCAACGTGAATCCGATTTTGGATGATCCGGACGATGAAACATCCGCGTTTTTTGTGCCTTCACGCGGCGCGCAATGCACGGCCGCGGGCGTTGGTTGTGAAGAGTTTACGAACATGGAAGCCGCGACCGCGGGCGGAGAGAAAAAGTCCTCATGGACGTATGTGCGTGCGTGTTCCAAACCAAACGCGGATTCGACGACGTACTTTACATGGGAAGGATCCGAGACCACCGGATACCAGCTTCGAACGTGGAGTTTTATCAAGGACAAGAGCGTATCCCCGTCTCCGCCGCTGCTTCGTATCAAAGCGGGTCCGGATGGGTTTGTGAAGGATCCGAAAACGTGTACGGCGGACACATGGAAGAGCGGCACGGATCCGGATTGCCGTCAGTTCTACGACGAGAAAGGGAATGCGTTCTACATCTATTTTTCGCACACAATCGTCTCAAGCCCGGAGTGCAAGAACTATCGTTTGAACGGCTCGGATTTTGCGGATTGCACCAACACCGGCGGGAGTTTCAACAAAGCGACAAACGAATGTGTGTATGCCGTTCTCGCGTCGCAGAGCGTGTCGTGTCCGGCATCTGAAATTTCCTGCCGCGCGTATATGGGAAGCACTGGACGCAACACCGCCATCGTCGCATCGGAGAAATTTTCGAAGGTCGGATTTGTCGGCAATTTTGCTCCAGCATCGCCAGGCACGGATATCGCGACCTCGCCCGAAGCGCTCACGGTCGGCGACAATTCCCTTAAAATATCGACCAAAGCATCCGTCAAATCGCTTGGACTCACGTATGGCTTCTCCGCGGCAGCCGGACAGTTATACACGCTTGTCTTTTGGTCGAAGACGACAGCCACATCCCACGCGGCCGTGACTGTGTCGATTGACGGAAAAGTCGCGGGGTCGTTCACTCCGCTCGTGGATTGGAGCCGGTTTGAGATCGGTCCGTTCACAGCAGCAAAAACCCCGACGTCTACGATCACGTGGAGCGGAGTGCCGAACGCGACGTACATCGACGAGCTCTCGGTTCGCCGCTTACAGGATGTCGTGTACGTCAAGAAGAATTCATGGGTGACGCCGTCGGAATGCGATGAGACCTCGGAGAGGATCCCGGAGCCGCAGGCAATGCTCGGTTGCCGCCGGTACACGGATCGTAACGCGCGCACGGTGACCCTTCGCGCGTTCTCGCATCTCTGTCGCTATGAAAATATCGGATGCTCGGCGTACGTCGACACGCGCAACTCGACGGATGCGTATGCGCAGTCGTATGTTCTTCCCGGTCTTGCGAAGAGATCAAAATCATGGGACACGCTCTATGCCGATACCGTTACGACGACGCGATCCGCTGATCGCTACGTCTATGTCATTGACGAGCCCCGCGCGCATTGCGACGCGGCGAATGCCTCCTGCCGCGCATTTGGGAAGCCGAAGTTTACAGCCGATCGTTCGCTTGTCCCAACGACCGAGAAATCGAACAGCTTCGAAACAGTGTATCTCAAAGACGATATCGCGAAGTATGTGGATGCGGGCGGAGAACCCAACATGCTCTGCCGCCCGAGAGAACTGTTCTGCGACAAATTCACGAGCGGTCCCATCACATCGTATTTCCGCGACCCGGGCGACCACACGTGCGAGTGGCGCGACAAAGTGGCGGTTGCGGCAGGAACAACGTATCCCGCGGGTCCGTACTCGGGTTGGTTTGTGAAAGGGTCGGCCGCGACGCCGTGCTACCCTGAAAAGCTTTCAAGCGGAAACGCGTTCCTCTCCGAATTTACCGCAGCACCCGGTTATCGCGGTTGGACAGACACGTGTCCGGCCGAGCAGTCGGAATGCACGGAATTCCGAGATCCAAATGATCACTCGGATCTCGCACATCCGAAAGGCAAACCGTATTTCTTCATCAACAACGACAAGCTTGATAAAACGACGTGCGGCGGTCGCGTGGATTTGCTCTCCGGGTGTGTGCTCTTCCGTGACATGAATGAGAGTCGGCTCCTGTACAGTACTGCCGCGACGTATGCAAAAGCTGCGAAGGAAGATCATGACGCGCAAAGTCCGATCAATTGTCACATTGATACAGACAATCCGTTTTGCGCGAACACGAAAAGCTGTACGGGCGTGATCGTGAAAGGAGCCTGTCCGGTTTTGGAGGGTCCATGCACCCTGGCATCTGCGGATGAACTTGCGACGGCCGTGAAAAAGACGAACGCCGCATGTACGACGAATGCGGATTGCGGCGACGGTGACCGTGTCATCGGTACATGCACGGCGAAAAACGACTCCAACCTAATTGTGAAGGTAAAACTCGACCGCGATTGCGCGTCGTGGCTTGGGTGTTCTTCCGGCGAAACGGTCTACGACGCGTCGCAGGGAAAGTATGTGGATTTGTGCACGAACGTCGCGGTGTGCGATAAAGCGATCGGCGCGCAGGGGAAAGATTTCTGTGCGCATTATGCGGACCGCAAGTTTGAAGTTCCTCCCAAACCGCTTCCGCGCGATTCGTTTTACGAAACCGTGCTTCGTGAAGGGAATTTTATCAACGCCAACTCGTACATCACGCGCCAGATCGGTTTGGGTAAACCCGACTACTCCGGCTACACGCTGCCGAACCATTTTCAGGTCGCGGATTTTCAATCACGCCGCGTGGCGTATGAGCTTCTCACGAACGTTTCTGGATCTGTTCGCGACCGCTATGTGAACGACTACCGTCTTGTCGCGGCCGCTCCACTGCGCGAAGATTTTGCGGATGTGAGCAAAAAAATATGGGCATCGTTTCCAAGTGAAGGAGGCCTCACCCTTCTCGCGAAAAAACAGAAGTCGATCCTAGTGGAAACGTTCCCGCCGCATTTTGCTCAGCGATATCTGGATCTGAAATCTCCGCGCTTGAATTTGTGTCAACATGCGCAAACCGGACAGATTGGTTATTTCGTCGGAAGCGCGGATCACATTCCGACCGAGCCGCTGCAATGCTACTTCGCGATCGACACGCCCTACACGCAGAACCCGGCAGATCTCGCACCCGGAGGCGGAGGAATCAATTCGAGAAACGCGCAAGATCTCGCCGTTCTTTTTGAACAACTTGATGACACTGCGTCGCACCAGCCGCTTTCACAGGCATTTCCGCCAGCCGAATGCAAGGCGTATCCCGACGGCTCATCTCCCTTCTCGACGTCATATGTGAAAGAGTGGGATTTTACGAACGATCCGCCGAAACCGAGATCGTTTGCTCCCGGATATGAAAACGCGCCGGTGTGCGAATTTGGCGAGAATTGCGCATGCAGTTACCGAAAGGTTTCGTATGGTGGCACGACAAAGTATTTCTCGCCATTCGGCTCGCCCGCCCCCATTGGCATCTGCGTCGGCGGCGGACGCGCCGGCCAAACATGCGTGCCGGACGCGGTCATTGCCGCGAAAACAGCAACGTCGACCCTCCTCGGCGAATCCGGAGCGGAAATCGCGTGCGGTCTTTCTGGCACCTGCGAATCGATTCAATCTGTGTCGTACATCCGCGGGCAATTCGGACAATGCCTCGAACGCGATGCGACAAGAACCGTTGCCGGCGCGCAAGACAAAAATCCGTGTCTCGTGTGGAATCCGACGCCATTGCTTTTTGGACAAAACGACATCTACCACTATCAGCCGACTGCGGGCTATCTTCCGCCGCAAAATTCGGGCGAATACTATTGCGTTTCAAGCGCCGTGCCGCCTTCTACGGCCAATGGCGTAGCAGGGTGTGACTGGCTCAAACCGCCCGGCACTATGGAGTGTCATAAGTTTCATTTTTATGATGAAGCCGTGTCGGACGGTGAATGTTTGGGTTGTGGTGGAGATGATGCGTGGTTCCTTGACGGTGTGAAAGCCAAGGGTGGGGCAATGGGCGAATTGTGTGAAGACGCGGACGATGATCAGGATAAAGGAGGAAACAGCTCGGATGTTTTTGCGAGCAGGTGGATCATGACCGGGCGCGGCAAAGGTCGAAATTACGCCGAATATTTCATCGAGATGAATCGGAACGCGGTCGCGCCACATAATAGCAAGTGGACAAAGTGGATCACGAAATCGGAAACGCCCACCGTCGACCAAATCAAAGATGCGTTCCTCGAACGCAATTTTTCCTTCTTTGAGTTTTCGAACATTCATAATCCGAACGGACGCGGACGTATTGGTTGCGGATATTCAGAGGAATGGGTTCCAGGCGTACATGCCGACAATTATGACAAACTCAAATATACGCAACCTGCGAGCGCGCAGTGGGAAGCAGAGTTCAACAAAGATTTTAAGAAGATTCTCTCCCCATCTTCGCAAGATTTCCTGCGTACGCCGGACGGGTCGCAGCTTTTGAAGATTCCGTGTTTCTGGCCAGGCGCTACCGGCAAAGGCGGCGACGGGAAGTGTTATTACAAATATTGGGAGCTCGGATATCACGACGAAGGACAAGAAAAATTTCAGTTTCAAGGCAAAGGGGGGAAAGTATTGCGTTTTGGTTCGAAGGAAACGCTCATGTTTCTTGAGAGCAAGGCATCTCGTCCGTTTTTTTCAATCCGCGCGATGTTCGAAGATGCGAACCCCGGAGAAAACAAGATTTCCGCGGGCGCGATCGGGCCAGCTGGAAACATTCTCGGCGGTCCGTTCCGTTTCGTCGGATTCTGGATTACGGCATCTGTGCCAGGAGTGGATTCGGAACGCGCAATCTACATGTATCTGAAGATCGGCCATGCGGATATTTGCCGCGAAATTGCACAGGTCGTTGCGCCGGACACGCGCGAAACAGCCGCATTCACGGATCGAGCGTGGGAACTTGGAGGGTTCAGCATCCCGAAACTCGGCATTCAATGGAGCAGCACGAATCCGCCGTTCGGCGCCGCACTCGCCACGCGCCCGATCGGCCGAAACCCGCTCTTTCAAGTGCGCGGACGTTTGCCTGGCACGCAAAGCAAGCTCACGCCGCCGGATTTTATCGCATCTGGCATCGAATACTTCCGAGGAGATACGCCGCCAAACGGGCCGAACGGCAACTGGGCGTGGCTTACGAACGTGTTTGCGCGCGTGTATCGGATCTATCGGTACTATGACCGCCCTGTGACAAAGGATTCATGGGCGTGCGTTGCGGGCCCGAATTTTGGCGCGTGGTGCCCGAGTTTTGCATCTCCGAACGATTCAAAAAAATACTGCGGGTATTCCGGAGCATGCGTATCCGCCCTCTTGAGCACTGGTGCAGGATCTGGAATCTGCAATGCGCTCTCGGGTGTAAACTCTGGGCTTCCATGCAGCGGCGAACTGACGAATGAAAGAAGCGGGTATCATGCGTGTCACAATGCGCCGCTCCAAGCGAACCCTGAAAACGGGATTCTCGAGCCGCGCTACACGTCATGCGAGATTGATTCAGACCCTAGCGATCCATTCGGCGTCGTCTGGGAAAAAGTGAGCGGCGGATATCGTTGTGTTTCAGGCGGAGGATGCGGTTGGCAGACAAAGGATTTACCGCCTCTCCCTTCCATTGTATGGAAAACTGGCTCGGATTGTGATAAGGATACGAAGATATGTAAAACCTATGCGTATGTCTTCGATGGAGGCGTGGAAAAGTTTCAGACGTATACGCCGCGTGTGTTTACGGACGATGAACTTCAGGCGGGAAAGTGGAGCTATCGCATGAGTACGGGTGATTTCGTTGACATTGACGTGAAACTTCCATTCCATTGCGCCAAGAATGCTGTATCGAAACCAGATGATAAAGGCGCGCCGTTGCCGCCTAAGAGTAAGGGTTTGGAGTGTCAGACACCGGCGGAAGAGTCAAAGGAATGTCCGTTGCAAGTACTTGCTGATACTCCAACAAATCGCGCAACGTATGGTGACATCTTTCTCTATTCCAAGTGCGTTGACAAAGGTTCTGACGGCTATGGCCATTGCAGTAACGGGTTCGAGCATGCGCAATGTAATCAAGATGAACACTGTCGGTTCACCTGGTTCGAATGGTGGGGGATTGAAAAAGATGGTTCCAGCCCCTCCAAGCCAAAGATTTTTTCTGTTTTGGATCAAACATATGATAGAGGGAATTGCGTCGAAGATGGGAAATCGGGCGGTGGAGGATGTGAGACAGGGAAAACAGCAAAGGCGAACATCTGGACCGCGTGGTGGACAGATCACACAAGTAAATTTGACGGAGCACAGTCATATCTTGGTACAGGGGACAGGAAGACGTCTAAGGGCGGCATAGGAGACATTGCCGGATTTGATCTCGCTGGAGGGCGTGCGTGGTTTGTAGACATCACAACGCCAGAAATAAGCTATTTGAAACGCGGCCCAGGCGCCTATATCGCCGCTCTTCATTTTGGTGCTGGGAAAGGTGAAGGAAATTATGAATTCATTCCTAGTCATTGTGAACGACCATCGGGTAAAAATTCCGAAGCAACAGATCGTTCTGAAGAGGGGGCTTCGCCGTATGAAGTATCGCGTCTGCGAGGTGGAGGGCCGCAGAAACCGATCATGGCCGGCGTGTGCGACAGTGGGTTGAATACGGGTCGCTCCTGCACGAGCAACGATCAGTGCCGCCCAAAGGATTTGGACCCGACGCTTGAAAAGAATTCCGAATCGTACTGTAAAGCAGTATCCGACTTGGAAGGGAATCCGGCAAAGGGTTCGGTTGGCACAGAGCCCTACGACTGCACGGGAAAAGGCGATTCGGCGTCTGATGATCCGGCGCTCGACAATAATCGTTGCACAAATTTGGTCGGATACCAGCCGCGGAGCGATATTTGCGGGAACGATCCGAGACGGAGCCAATGCCTCACGGCGATCACGCAGAACGATCCGAAATCGTTCGATGCGAAACATGTGCAACCACCAACGGATGTGACAAACGGACTCTATACGCCGGTTTTCCTCGATTCGAAGAACGGCGACACAAAAAAATTCGCTGGCGCGTACGACTATATCGCCTACTACACCCCGCGGCCGCCGATGATCGCGGCACCTGACACGAGCCGGCAGTGCCCATCCGCCGGCACGTGCCCCATCGCGCGTCTGAATGCCTTCACCGTAGAAAATCAGACGGAAGGGAGCGTGAGTTATACAGGCGGTCAAGCGATCGCGACCATACGTTTCTACGGGTGGGCTGCGGATAACCAGGCGCCGCTCAAGGACTTGTGGGTGGACTGGGGCGATGGGGCCGTGCAGGAATTTCACGACGCGCGCATGAAGAATAAGAAACCGTTCTGCGGCGGGTCGAAAGAATGTCAGAATGCGCATGGGCTTGCGTGCGGTACGGATGGCGATTGCCCGCCCGGCGGAGGCGCATGCAGGCAGGTTGGTTCTTGCCGCGGGCGCCCGTTCATCTCCTGTTTCGCAAATTCGGATTGTGTAGGAGGAGGAGCAAAAGACACCTGCGCATTCCGGACAACGTTCGGCAATAGCGAGCTTGCATGCGAGAAAAACTACTTCGAATTCACGCATGCGTATGCATGTGGCTCAGAGAAGCGGACAACGATCGCTTCATGCGGCTTGAGTGGTCGTTGTACTCGAAATAACGCCGCGGCGTGTTCGAAGGATGACGAGTGTGGGCCGCTCGATACATGTTCCACGACGCTTGCGCCGCCCGGCGGATGTTTCGACGCGGTAAAGGCACATTGCCGCTTTACGCCGCGCGTACTCTTGAAAGACAATTGGGGCTGGTGCACGGGTGAATGCCGCGTGAATGTCGTGGATGGAAAACTCACCGGAGGATTCGCGCCCTCCAAGCTCGAGACGAAGAACAGCGTTCTCCTCCAACATGGAGGGTGTTATGATGGATCCAAGCAATTGAAGAACACGGATTCTTCCAAACCGTATAGCACGGAATCAAAACCGCCTGCAGTTGTCTGCACCACCTGCGCCTCATTTCCCGTGGAATCTGCAAACATGTGCAACCCTGCCTCAACGGATCCATCGCACAGTCCGTGGGTCGTCTACCGTGGCGCGGTGAATCTGGGGATTACGAAATAAAGGAACCTCTGAAAAACGCGATCTGCTCGTGCTTCCCTCGTCAACTCCTCGA
>CAYHYU010000016.1:0-14096 GCA_964360885.1 uncultured Gammaproteobacteria bacterium
GGCCGCCTCCTGCGCTTGCTTCTCAAGTTCTTGTATAAGCTTTTGCAGATCCTCGTTGCTCATAATCTCCGCCTCTTGTTCGCCGTAATTTCCTTCGCCGGATTCAGCCTGCTCGTCCGGCCGCTTGTCGCCAAGCGTCGGATCACCTTTAGGTGTCGCGTCAGCGAGAAACCAACGCTGCGCGTGATCATCCCAAACTTCCAGCCAAACATGCCGAGTGCCACTATGCATCTGTGCCGATCCGTCGGCTGATTTTGATTTCACGAAATGTCCGCTCACGATCCGCGCGGAGACACCAGCCTCGCGTAACGCGAACAGTGCGACAGAATTTGCCACATCACAATCCGCTTTTTTCGCGGACCAAACGCGCTCGACATACCCGGCCGTATCTTGACGATATTGCGCATTGAATGACGAATCATTCGAGTATTCCAAGCGCTCGCGCACGGCTTTGACAAGAAGTCGCGCTTTCGCTGCGCTGCCTGCTGAACTTGAGGCTGTTTCTTGAACAAGTTGCTCGAGCTCTGCTGGCAAGCGCGGTTTTTCATGAGCAGGCCTACTATGCTCACTCGGCGCTCGAGGTTTCAACGGTTCAGCATCCGGACCAACGCGAATGCGATATGCGCAGATGCCTTCTCCGCGCGTTCTGAGAATCATCGAGTCATCCGGAGTACGCTGAAATATGGCGGAAACTCCCGCTGGGAATTCCGACGCTTCCGGATCCACGGTCCAACCAGGCGGGAGAGGAATCGCAAGAGCCTGCCCTGTGCGCAAATTGCCAGTGAGCATGCGTGCCGCGAGCGCATCAATGCGTCCACGCGAGACGCGTGTAGCGACTTGAGGAGTTGCTTCCCAACAAAACACCTGTGGATTCCAAGCGTCACATCGCTCTTCCGCATAATATTCGTCCCAAAATGGCGACACGCGATACAGCGCCCCGGGCTCGCCTTCGCCTTTTTCCATCTCATCCATGGTTGGAGAAATTGACCCACCCGGCGGAGGCGGAACGTCGTCGTCCGAGGTTTTGCGCTTGTCTGATTTTTCTCGCTTGGCCGAAGCGCTCTCTCTCTGGGATTCGACTTCGGCGTTTTCATCCTTCTGCGTTTCAACTTCCGGTTTCTGTTTCAACTTTTCCACGGCTTCCAAATCCGCATCGCGATAATACTCGAGCACGGGTTTGATGTGCCTATGCCAAATATCCAGGCGATCCAAAAACGAGGTTTTTGGATTCATCAAATGCGCCAACGCATCTAATGTTCCTTCTTCCTGTTCAATCGCTCGCAGATATGAAATCGGTGTGTCTTTTTTTACAGCCGGATGCCGGATGCTCTCGGCCATAGCAAATAAAAACGCGTCTACGCTCGGCAATCCGGTTTGCGTATAGGTCGGTTCTTTCCCCTGCAAACCAGCTTCGATGCTCCCGCGCACCGCGCGTGGAACTTCCTCGCGCCATGAAGCATACGCGCGCGCTTCGGCGAGAGATGTAAACTGCACCTCGTTCCGTGAAAGTTCCGGACGAGATACAGGTTCCTGTGCTTTTTCACCACGCCGAGGCATAAATACAATCCTTATCTCTTGACGTTTGCATAAGATACCAATAGCGTACCGCGAGATTTCGTTTTCTTCAATGGCACGTACTTGAACCCGTATTCATTTGTGCATCCAATATTCTCTCCAACCTGAATGCCCGCGTCGGCCGGACCAACCCCATGTACGACGTTCGATTATTCTCCGATATCCGGCGCAACATCCTCCGCTTTGTCTTTGTTCGGAGCAGACGGAAATGCGGGAAGCAAATTTGTCCAAGCACATCAACACCTTGATGAAATCTTCGAAACACGACCTTGGACTGTTTGATCTGCAGCTTCAATCGCATCGTTAAAAACGACTCGATTATTTTGCGCACTCGTTCAAGCCGTTCAAAATCGCAGTCAAGAAAAAATAGATCGTCGCAATATCGAAGATACTCCTTAAACCGCAACGCGCCCGTCACAAATTGATCGAGCTCGTTCAAATAGACGTTCGCAAATAGTTGTGAGGTAACATTGCCGAGAGGAATACCCGACTCGAAACTCTGAATGACTTTCTCGATAAGGCACAAGGCGTCCAAATCTCTTATATGACGTTGCACGAGGCCGGTGAGAATAGCTTGGTCTACGCTGGCAAAATACTTCGCCACGTCCAGCTTCAAAACCCAGACCGTTCGCGTGCCATTTTTCGACATTGCCCAAGCTCGCGCGCAGAACCAGTCAACCGCCGCATGCGTGCCCTTTCCTTTGCGACATGACCATGATCCATGAATAAACTTGCGATCAAAAATTGGCTCGATGACCCGCACGATCGCATGATGCAACAACCGATCACGCACGGATGCTTTGTGGATATGGCGATGCTTTGGATCGCGCACAATAAAATGCTCGTATGAACCATGAACGTATATTTTTGCCGCAAGCTCATTATGCAATCCAAAAATCTCATCTTCCAATCGGTACGCAAACGCCTGGACATCTGGCTTGCTCATTTTTCCGCGCTTAAACTCGCGCCACGCTTCAAACAAATTTTGTGGTGATATAATCTGTTCAAACAAATTTCTATGAACGCCCCCCCCCCGCAACTTTCTCGAATTGCCCATCTTTCATAAAACGTATTCATTTATTGCTTCATTATCTTCATGGCACCGACAATGCCCCAAACTCCATCGCTACGGCATCGCGCAGTATTGTTACATACTTGGACTCGATATCTTAAAAATGCTCATCCGCGCCAATGCAGAACCCGGTTACCGAAAACTCACGCACTTGCGAGAAACGAGTCACCTTGTTGATCAGCTAAAAATCTTCCTGCGCTTGGCAAAAGACACGGACGCCTTGACCCAGAAACAGTACATCCTTCTGCAAAACGATCTGCAGGAGATCGGTAAACAGCTCGGCGGTTGGATCAAGGATCTCCAAACGAAATCTCCGGCGCGTTAGCCGGAGGATTTTCGCGAGAAATGATCAGGGGACGAAAGCCGATGTTATCGTTCGCCCTGTCGTTCCAATTCACGTTCGAAGCCCCGCCGTTGTCAGAATTGCCAGCGATCAGACGGTTACCGGACCCCTAGCGCGCACGCCCATCAGAGGCACCGGGACTTCAGTCCGCAAAACGGATAGTCGTCCCTGTATGAATACGCGGCGGCAGAGTGCACCATGGCAACACCCACCCGCACCAGACATGCGCACGTCGTTTCTCTTTTTTATCGGCGAACCAATCCCCGAAAATCGGAGTGATTGCATGAGCCGTATTTGGTATTGTACCGAACCAAAGTTCCAAAGTCCAAAATTCCAATGTTCCAATTTTAGGAAGAGAAACGACCCAGGGGACGAAAGCCGAAGTAAGCGTACGCCCTGTCGTGCCAAGACACGTACGAAGCCCCGCCGTGGTCAGAACTGCCAGCGACCAGACGGGTACCGGACCCATACGTTTCTTTTTGCCATTCAGAGGTATCTGTCTCCCCCCATTCAGGGTGATACAGGTTCGCAAGAAAGTTCGAGAGGATGGCTGGGGGGAGAGAAAGATTGGCCGGAGGGATGTCTAAGGCTTCTGCGAGCGCATTGATGACTTCTGATTTCTCAAAGTCATCTGGCGATAGGCCAAAACGGGAGGATGGATCAAGCTGCTTTGATTTGTCGTAATTCGTTTGGGAGATGAGGCCACGACGGTTCAATTCACGCAAAGCATCGGCAAGGGGGTCATTCTCATACATCTGGTCTCCCTCCTGGTATGATGGCTTAGACCTGCCATCAAGCACATACCAGCCCGCAGGGAGTTCGAGAGCTGTAGGCGGGAGCTTGCCTTCAGATATTTGCTGGTAAAACCAATCGTTTGGCCTCTTCTTCCATTTTTTTAGCTTCCGGCCTTTGGTCATTTTCTCTGGGGGAATGTAATGGACTTCCAAACCGAGCTGTTCCCATTTCTCCAACCTCTCTGGCGTAAATTCTGCTGGCACAGGTGGAACGTCTATCTGCTTTTCAAAAAATGTAGACAGGTTTCGTGATTCTGTGGAGCGAAGTTTTTCCATTTTTTCGTTCCAAAGTTCCAAATCCCAAGGTTCCAAATCTCCAACAGTGTGAGAGAAAACAACCTGGGGACGAAAGCCGATGTGAGCGCGCGCCCTGACGTACCAAGCCACGCGCGAAGCCCCGCCGCTGTCAGAATCGCCAGCGATCAGACGGTAACCGGACCTGTAATATTCTTCAGACCATTCGTATGTTCTGGTACCATCCCATTCAGGACCCTGCCCCATCACATTCTGTTCAACAACGCGAGGCAAACGGATCGTGACATCAGGTGCATCTTCCAAATCAAACAGACGTCTGAATGCTTGCCAGAATTCAGGTTTATCAAAAACAGAGGGATGGATGTTGTTTCTGAGACCGTCTTTGGCCTCTGGGTTGAGGATGTTTTGGGTTGCAAGTTGTTTGAGTAGGGTTTGGGTGGCAACATCATTCTCATAGGCCTGTTTTCCTTGGTCATAATTTGGTTTTTTGCGCGTATCTCTGAGAATCCAGCAACCAGGCAAGGCATTTAGCGCTAAACCTGCAAGATGAGGATTGGCTTTGTTTTCTGGAAAATCCTGGATGGCTTGAAGTTCATCAAAGAACTCGATGCCATGTTGTTGATTTGGCGTGTGTCTCTTTCCCGGCTTCTTTTTCCATCTCGGATAGTTGTCAGATTCTTGCATAACGACTGGCGGCAGGTAGAGCAGTTCAAAACCAAGTCGTTCCCATAGCTCTGCGCGTTCCTTTGTTGCAGCTCGAGGCAATGGCGGGTGATCAAAGACTTTGCCAAAAAATTCTTGATGCCACTTTCGTGAGCGCTCAATAATCTGTTCTTCCCAGGGTTCGAGAGCTTCGCGTCTTTTTTTCGGTTCGGGACGCGATGCGGCAGCTTCCTCCCACGCGGCCACGGTTGCCTCGGGTACAAGTTTTGCGTTCGTGGCAGATCCAACCTCCCGCAACACAAGACGGCCGTCGGGGTGTCTGCCAATCACCGAAAACAAAAGGCCTGATGTCGGCTCTTTACGCGGCTTCTCTATGAGAGCAGAAGGCAGATCGCGCGTGGAATAGGTGACAGGTTGTCCATCAATCACGACGGTACCGCTTTCGATCTTGGTATACCCCTCTTTGGCCAGGAATTTGACGCGTGGAGAGAGGCGACCAATGGCTTCAGGCGTCAGAATCGCCATTGCCGGAGCGGCCTTTTCTTGCGCCGACGTTCCTCTCTGCGAGACGGCAATAAACCCATAATGTTTAAAAATGTCACGGACGATCTTGGCATCATCATCGGTCAGACCGGATGTTGCAAGCAAATCTTGTATTCTCACATTCAAAAACTCATTGAGGGGCTTGCGCTCGCCCGTGTCGCGGTAGCTTTGCAGCCAACCAGAATAGATCCCGGGATCACGCACGAACGAACGCAGATATTGCGCGTCGCCACGAGCGGACAAAACGGTGTTTGCCGGCGGACCGCTAACACTCTTGTAGAGCTGATCTATGGCTTGGGCAAAACGCCACAAGGCACCGCCTTGTTTTGGCGCGTCCAGTAATTGGCGTTCTATACGCCCATCGCCCTTGTCTACGCCGGCTTCTTGCGAAGGGTCTTTCGTGTCTTTTTTGAATGGGGGCTCCAGATCTGATCGCGCCATGCGCATGCGCCCATTGCTATCCATAAGCGAGACCAGGAAGAGTTCAAACAGCTCGGGATTATCCGCGGTCTGTTCCAGATACGGAACTTGGATCGTTTTCGCAAACTCGCGTCGCACCGCCACATCGGTTTTATGCCGCGGATATTTAGGGCTCGCCTTATTTTGCATGGCAATAAAAAGAAAATTCGGCTGAACTTCAACATGGCCCACGAATGGAAGCTGGTAGGGTTGTCCTGGCATGACTCCACTCGCGGCCTTCACAATGGCAAATTGGGCATCTGACTCAAGAGCGTTTAATTCATCTTGCACGTACACACCGCCTTGGTGTTTCGGCTCTTGGTCGCGAGATGATGCTTTGCCTGACATGGCTTGTGTCAGGGCGCCATAGCCAATGAACGACGCGCCGCCCTCGATTTCGCGAGAGAGGAGCGCGTCTTGCAGGCGCACGTGTTCACCCAGCGGACCCTTAAACGGCATGAGGCCGGTAAGGTTTTTTGCCGCCACTGCCACGAGTGAGGTTTTGCCTGTGCCAGATTCGCCTTCGAGGAGAATGGGGCGTCCTTGGGTTTCAAGAGCCGCAGCTTCAATCTGTTCGAGAATTTTACGCCGGGAGTCGAACCAACAAAACTTCGTCTCTGCCAATTCGGTTTGATGCTTGCGTAGCCGTTCCCATGAGACGCGAGCGGATAAGTGCGGGAATGTTTCGAGAGACGTTTCAAGACTCTCACGTTCCGCTTCAAGAGTTAATTTCGCCTGCTGAAACATGGTCTGGTTTAGCGGCTTAGATTGGCCTGCATCGCGAGCGGAAAAAATGTGGCGCGCGGCTTCGTCAAACATGCGTTCGGCGTTTTTGATGCGACGTCGTTGCTCGCGATATTCTTTGTATGAACCGTTCCGAATTTCACGCTCCGCGATATGGCGTCCCACTGCGGCATCGAACACGGCGCGCACCTCCGAATCGCGGAGCAACGACTTGGACAAGGCGAGTTTCGTTTTCCCTTCTTCACTCATTTTTCCTTCTTTCGCCTTGATCTGCTCACCTGAAACATCTGCTAACGCATCGCGATACAAGCTCCATGCGTATTCGGCCCGTTCCGCAGGCGCCATCTGACGGAACACGAGGAGTGTCCGAAAATCCATGTCCACGACGCCATGCTTCACGAACGTCGCTTCGATGCGTTTCAAGATGTCAGAGGTCTCGACTTTTCTCTGCGGAATGATCGCCCGCGCTTCAACCTGTGCAACCTTTGGACTCGGCATTGTTCGTTCTGCTGGCATATATATTTGTCGTCCGTATATCGTATATCGTATTTTGTCTATCGTACAGAACGATGCGAAAAAAACAATAGTGGCGAGCCGCCGGCTCGCCACTATTGGATTTCATGCGGGCAGACACCTCGGTCCGCCCCTTCTACTCCGACTTTCAACTTTATAGACTTTAGACTTTATAGACGTATGACTGTCCTCTGTGCACTGTGCACTGTGCACTGTGACGTTAATAATCCATTCCCATGCCTCCGCCATGACCATGACTGCCCGCCGGCTCTTCTTTCTTCGGGAGATCGGTGATCACACATTCCGTCGTGAGAAACATCGCGGCGATAGATGCGGCATTCTGAAGTGCCGTGCGCGTTACCTTTGCCGGATCCACGATGCCTGCAGCGATGAGATCTTCGTAGCGGTCGAGCAGCGCGTTGTATCCTTCGCTTCCGGTTCGGCGTTTCACTTCCTCCACAACAACAGAACCGTCCTTGCCCGCGTTCGACGCGATTACTTTGAGAGGTTCCTCAAGCGCGCGCCTCAAGAGCCGGAGGCCGAGCTCCTCTTCACCTTCCACCTTGACCGTTGAGAGAACGGAGAGCGCGCGGAGAAGTGCGACGCCGCCGCCCGGCACGATCCCTTCTTCCACAGCGGCTTTCGTCGCCGATACGGCATCTTCGATGCGATGTTTCTTTTCTTTCATTTCCACTTCGGTTGCGGCGCCGACTTTGATGACGCCCACACCCCCCGCGAGTTTCGCGAGCCGCTCCTGCAGCTTCTCGCGGTCGAATTCGCTATCCGTCGTCTCGAGTTGTTTTCGAATCTGCGCCACGCGTGCTGCGATCTTTTCCTTGTCGCCTTTTCCGTCGACAAACGTCGTGGTGTCTTTTGTGGCAATCACTTTGCGTGCGGAGCCGAGATCAGAAAGATCCACGGAGTCGAGCTTGCGGCCCGTCTCTTCCGAGATGATCGTCGCGCCCGTGAGGAACGCGATATCCTGAAGCATATCCTTGCGGCGATCGCCAAACCCCGGCGCCTTCACGGCAAGCGCGTGGAAGGTGCCGCGCAGCTTGTTCACAACGAGCGTGGCGAGCGCTTCGCCTTCCAAATCATCGCAGACAATGACGAGCTCCTTCTTACCCGCCTGCACGACCTTCTCGAGCGTGGGCATCAGATCCTGAATCGAGGAAATTTTCTTGTCCGTCACGAGAAGAAACGGCTCGGAGTATTCGGATTCCATGCGCTCCGCATTCGTCACCATGTACGGCGAGGCATAGCCCTTCTCGATGCGCATCCCCTGCACGACCTCTGTCTCGATCCCGAACGATTGGGATTCTTCGACCGTGATCACACCGTCCTGGCCCATCTGCTCCATCGCGCTCGCGATCATCTTACCGATCTCGGGGTCATTCGCGGAAATCGACGCGACCTGCTCGATCCCTTTGCCCGTGACGGGCTTCGCGATCTTCTCTTTGATCTCGCGCACGACCGCGTCGACACCTTTCTCAATGCCGCGCTTCACCGCAAGCGGATTTGCGCCGGCCGTGATGTGCTTCAACCCTTCTGCGATCATCGCTTGCGCAAGCACCGTTGCGGTCGTCGTGCCATCGCCCGCGACATCGTTCGTCTTTGAAGCGGCTTCCTTCACCAAACTCGCGCCGATGTTTTCATATTTATCTTCGAGCTCAATCTCTTTCGCGACCGTCACTCCGTCTTTCGTGATCGTTGGCGCGCCATAGCCCTTATCAATCACAACGTTTCGGCCTTTCGGCCCGAGCGTCACGCGCACCGCGGCCGTGAGTTGGTCCACGCCGCGCTTTAATGCCTGCCGCGCCTGTTCGTCGAATTTGAGTTGCTTTGCCATATAGGTAGAGAAGCGAGAAGCTGGAATCTAGAAGCTAGGAATTATTCGATGACGGCCATCACGTCCGATTCTGCGATGACCAAAAAATCAACGCCGTCGATTTTCACCTCGTCGGGCGAGTACTTTTTAAAGACAATTTTGTTGCCGACCGCGAGCGACATCGCAGCGCGTGAACCGTTCTCGAGAAGACGTCCTGGACCGACGGAAATCACCTCGCCTTGTTCCGGACGTTCCTTATCGACCGTGTCTGGCAGAATGATGCCTGACTTTGTCATCTCTTCTTTCTCAACTGGCTTCACGACCACACGGTCGTGAAGAGGACGAAGTTTCGACATAAGATACAATGAAGTAAAATGAAGTAAAATGAGACCTAAACGCATCGTCATAGCATTCAAGATGCTCGAGTGCTAAACGATGTCAGCGGCTACTGTGTCACTCCTCGATGTGGCTGTCAAGAGCACGGTGAAAGCAACGAGCGCCTGTCCAGCCCAGAGAGACCAAAGATAGTGGTCGAAGAGAGCGAGAATGGCCAATACAACGATCAGATGTCCGAAAGGACAGGCCCCCGTACCCGCTCGTCTGATGAGTCGCGCAACAACCAACCCCAACAAGATCATCCCAACAATCCCCATATCTACAAGCGCGAGAAGAAATGCATTATGCGGCGGTTCGATAGGAGCAGTGGACACTCTGTGTTCGGACGACGGATTCGCACGGCGCACGAACTCAACAAGCTCCGCATTCGGTCCTGTTCCAAACATCGGATGCGCAAGAAAAAGCTGCCAACCATCTTTCAAGCTCTGTCTGCGTGTGTCGAGCGATTTGCGTTCGAGCCGCTCGACGGGATACAGACGCGACAGAAGAAGCTGACGCTGCGAGACGGCAACGATGCCTGTCGCAAAAATCGAACAGGTAAGCGCAAACAATACGAATTTTTGAGTATTCCTCTCCTTACGAAGGAGGGACTGGAGGGGCGACGTACGAAAAAGATCAATAAGCCAAATTCCAATTCCGACAGCCGCCGCGATCCATGCGCCTCTTGCAAACGTAAGAAACAGCGCCACCGAGAGTGTCGCAGATACGAAGCAACACGCAACCGCGCGCGCTTTTGTACGTGCCTCACGCGCGAGGACAAGCGCCGCCACATATCCCATGGCAAGCCATCCTCCAAAAATATTCGGGTGCGGAAAACCGCCGTACGCCCGTAGTACGCGCATTGGTCCGGCTTCGACCACCGACACGCCAGCGACGCTCGGGTCTTGCGCCGCAATGCCGAACCATGTCATCGCGACAATTTCTTGTGACGCGTATTGCCAGATGCCGAGGAACGCATGTGGAAGCAGCGAGATCACGAACCACGTCGCGACAGTGCGCGATGAGACGCGCGCGCGGATGAGCGTCCATGCAAATACGGTAAGAAGAAAAAAGTGAATCCACCATTGTGCGGTCGCAACTCGAGATGCCGTGAAAACAAAGGAGATGAGAAAAAGAAAAAAGACAAGGAATGTAGAATGAGGGATGAGGGATGTAGAGCGTCGGTCAGCCGCTTTGCGTGTCACAGCACATCCGATGGCGATCGTCGCCATGATGAATATCCACGACGCATAGATGCTCCACCTCCCCTGCTCCCACGGCCATCCGGCGAGCGACGCATCGGAAAACCATCGCGTCTGCCACGGCAGCGCAAGGATCGCAAGACGCCAGACAATGTGAAAAAAGGTGTTCATGGCTCAATCAATATGGCTCGATTCCTCGTTTCCGACACGCCTCGATATACGCGGCGCGATACTCTTCTCGTCCATCCGTCACATGGAATTTCAACGTGCGGTCGTTCACAATCACCGTCGTGTCGCGATTCATGCGATCGCGGATCGCAGCGGGGAACCAACGCATCTGGAGATATCGAGCGAGGGGCTCAAGAAGACGGAAGATGCTGGTCGGCAGATGAAAGTGCCTATCGATTCTCAAATCTGGAGAGGTGATCCATCTGCTCGCGAAGGGATGGCGTTCGCGGATTTTCGCATTCGCGTCCCACAGATCGCGAGAAATGCCATCGTCATACAGCGGAAGGAGCGAGAGAAACCAATATCGAAAATAGGGATCGCCATCCGGCAGCTCATGAGACGAAAGATCAAGCGCGTCATCCGTCACGAAATACGAGAGGCAGATGGCATCGCGGTCATTCCGGCCTCTTGGCGTAAGACCGAGAATACGAAACGGCAATCCGCCGAGCAGCCGAGACGTCCAGATGGTTCCAGCGTGCGCCACAACGAAGAAATCAAGATCACCCTCGTCGCGTGCGTACCCGATCGCAGTCGTATTTGCAAGCGCGACGAACCGTACGCCCGCGAGCTGCGCAAGCCATGAGGCAACACGTCGCGCACGGCGGCGTTTCCGCGGCTGATAGAGATCGCGTTCGCGGATCGTGGCGACAATACGATCGATCGACTCCGGAAATCCAATGCGCCCCATCCGTAGAGAAACGGTTCCAGCGAGAAGCAGTTCCTCGATGTGCTGTCGATCGTCCGTCGTTCGTACCTTGCTGCCCATTGCCTTCTCATCCATCGTTCGCATCAATTCAACGAGAGTCGGCGCATACCCGATCGTCTCGAACCACGTGAGGGTCCGCACGATCCCCTCCGCGTAAGACGCAACGCTCATGATTCTGTGAGATGCGTGCGAACAGAGTGCGCGGCGACGCCGAATGACGTGGCGAAACGACTCGCGGTGGACGTCGCCCACGCATCCGTGACGATGATTTCCGTCTCGGTCATCGACACGATACTCTGCCACCCGATCACAAGCTCTTTCGCGAGAAGGCCTGATACGACCCCGCGCGGAGCGACGCGGACCGCGGCAAGCTTCCCCGTATCGCCGTCAAGATCGGCACTCACGAACTTGCCAACGACAATTCCGCTCTTCGTTCGAACACCTGCGCCAGCCATGCGCTTCGTATTCACGGGCATATTGAGGAGAGCATACCACTACCTCCCCTTTCTTGTTCAAGTTCAATCACGACCTCGCGCTGATTCCCCACAAAAATTCGAAAATCTGTTTGAGGGATGCGGCAAAATCAGGTGAATGAATGATGAACGCCGTGCCTTCGGAACGCGTCGAGAGAATTCCCACATTGTTTCCGTAGATGTAGATCGTGGCTTTGAGTTCCACGTATGCTGGCAAAAAACGAATGAGCCGATGATATTCTTTTTCTGCGGAAAAAATCGGCTCGAGAATCACCTGGCCGGGCACACGCAATGACCGCGAGAGAATTCCTTTCGCCACGCACCGTTTGATCCATTGTGTGATGTATACCTTCTCGAGCATTTGCGCCGTGAGAAGCGGAGGGGAGAAATAGACGTACTCATCCTTCGCCACGTTCAGAATGTCTTCAAATACTTCACGTGCCGCGTGCGGACCTTGAAACGCTTGAACAAATGGTGCGCTGGATTTTCCGGCGTAGAGCGAGAGGAAATCGGGGAGCAAGTCCTTCAGCTGGTCGCGCTGTGCGTTCATCTGTTTGAGAAGTTCCTTCGGATGAAGTGCGACAAAGACCTTTCGTTTGCCGTGACGGACGGTGCTGACGTATCCGCGTCTCTCAAGCACGCGCAGATTGTCATAGATTGTCGTGCGCCCCATCTTGAGCGCATCCGCGAGTTCTGACGCAGTTGCCTCGCTCTTTGAAAGAGCGGCCAAATAGATCTCGGCGCGTTGATCGTCGAGGCCTGTTGATTTGAGCCATGCGAGTAAGTTGGTGTTCATATCCTTGCCACATGCTTGCCTATTATTTTTATGTCGACAATAATTGACAAATATACTTTAACATATTTCGCTTATTTTAGCAAGTTTATGGATCACTCTACACGATTCAATGAAAAAAATTGCCACGTTTTCTTGTAAGGGATACGTTATGATCACATCGCCAAGGAGAGAGGGTGATGAAGGAGAACACGTCATGGTGACACGAAAACAGCTCGAGACCGTCGCACGGAACGGCATGGAGCAGATGTTCGCTCGCGTCCCACGCGCACGCGAATTCCATGCGGGAACGTGGATGGAAGAACCGTACTACATCCGGTATCTCATCGAGATCGCAAAGCGCATCCCTCTCATGAATGCTTCGGATGCCTATGCACTCTACACGCATGGGACACGGGATCCTGTGTTGAGAGCGAAGTTCGCACATTATCTCGCCGAAGAGTGGGGGGGGTACGATGACAGTCATGACCACAGCGATCTCGTGTTCCAGATCGTTTGTAGAGCCAATGCGATGTTCGGCTCGGACGAGATGTCGCTTGGATACCTGCGACAGTTCACGACGTTCGTCGCGGAGTATTTCGACGAACTGTATCATGCGACTTCCGCATCATCGGAAAGGAGGCCCGTCATGGCGCGCTCGTAAAAAACAACCGGCAGACATCCTCGTCTGCCGGTTTTCATTTCGTTCTTATCGCTTCGTCTCACCCGAAGTCGTGCACATCTTGCACTTGCAGCACATGCACATCATGATGGCGGAAACGCCAACGAGTACGTACACGATTCGTTCGACGCTTGAATAGCCGCCAAGAATCGCGTTCACGAGGTTATAATTGAATGCCCCGATGAGCCCCCAATTAATACCACCGATGAATAAAAGGACGGCGGAAATTTTATGGACCCCGCACATACGCTCGAATGAAGAACTCATCATACAGCAGAGGATTAAAAATTAGACGAGGAGAGTATATCACGTACGGCGGTTTTTATTCTCGGAAGAACTGGTTCATATGCGTCAGGCGATAGCCGAGGACATTGAACGGGAGGTCCCACGTGCCTACGAGATTGACCAGTCGACCGCCCCATCCCTTCTTAAAACGCGTGATCCCCTCCCATGAGGGCTTGTACGCAAACATCCCTTTCCAATCCGGATTCGCGCCCCAAAAATCGTAGATCGAGAATCCTCTCGCACGAGCGTCCGTGATTGCGGACCTGTGCAGAAGATAGGGCGCCATCGTATTCCGCGATTCGGACGACGACGCGCCGTAGAGATAGGTGACGGTATCACCGAACGCGATCTCGAAATTCGCGGCAATGGGCTTCCCCTTGAGTTCCGCGAGGCGTATCTTTGCGAGTCCGCACGGCGCCAGAAAAGCATACGTCGCAGCGAGATAGGAGCTTGTATGAGGAACGAACCGATCGCGGCGCGCGGTTTCTTCCATGAGCGTGAGAAACGATGCGAGATCTTTCGGCCCAGACGCGTGTCGAACCGAAACGCCACTGCGAAGCGGTTGATCGCAGCGTCGAGCTCTT
>CAYHYU010000016.1:14106-16172 GCA_964360885.1 uncultured Gammaproteobacteria bacterium
TGTCGAACCGAAACGCCACGGCGCTCCGCGAGCCGAATGTTGTATCGCGTCTTCTCGTGCATGCGACGCATGAGCTCATCTTCGGAAGGCGCGAGATCGAGAAGGATTGTGGATGCCGGATTCATCGCGAACGTCCGTCGAAAAGACAACGGCATGAGTCCCTCTGGATTTGCAAGTTCGGAGACAGGTTCGAAACGCCAGAACAGCGTGCGTCGACGTAACTCGGGGATCGTGAGGAGCTCTTCACAAAGCCGCATCAAAATGTCGCGACGCTCATCTGGAGATCGCGTAGGCGCGAATACCGGACCGCGCGGCGCATACCAATATCCGATTCCAAACTTCCGCTGCCGATATTCCATCTGAATTGCCGCGGCAACCTCACCGCGCGGATCGAAAAGCGCGAAACGGCGAATCGGGCATCCGAGGGATGCGCGGAATGCTCCCCATGCCCATGCGTGAAGAAACTGCGCATATGGCCGGGACGTCTGAAACCCGTCCCATAACGCCTCCTGCGTGATCTCAACAAGTTTCATTTTGCCAAATGTTTCAATGCCTCACGAACACGCTCGGAGACGTCTTTTGTGCTGTGTGAGACAGATTTCATCGCTTCGCGTGCGGCATGCGCCGTCAACCCAAGCGACACAAGCGCCTCGATGACTTCCCGATCCGCGGGCGATTCTCCTTCTTCTTCAACAAGCTGCCCCTTCAAATCCAAAATAATTTTCTGCGCCGTTTTCTTCCCAACGCCTGGAACGGACGTAAGAACGGCGAGATCGCCTTGCATCACGGCGCGACGAATACTCTCGGCGCTCCCCGCGGAAAGCAGCGTGAGCGCAACTTTAGGGCCGACGCCCGAGACGCCGAGCAGCCGTTCAAACAACTGGAGCTCGCTCTGCGACAAAAATCCAAAAAGATCGTGCGTGTCTTCGCGGACGTGGTCGTGAATATAGAGAAAACATTTTTCGCCTGTGATGAGCGATGCACGCACGGACGCCGACAATCTGATGTGATACCCAACGCCATTCACCTCGAATAATACGGACGAGACGTACATCTCCAACACAGTTCCGCGCAGCGAACCTATCATATGAAAGCAGAGTAACATGTACAGGAGAAACAAACACCCCGCCGCGACAGATCGTCGCAACGGGGCGTGAGATTAGTTCGAACGTACGCACTTCTGCGCGACGAACTCGGTCGCATCTCGAGAAAGCGCCGTATTCTCGAACGCGAGAAAGTCGACATAGTGTTCGCAGGCCTCTGTGACCTTCCCTGCCTTGCGTTTGCACTCCGCAATGATGCGGTGAGGATCTGGAAAAGCCGGATGCTTGATGAGCATGAGCAGACCATGATTGATGGCTCGCGTGCAATCTCCTGACTTCAGCGCCTGTGCGTAGGCAGTGAGATCAGAGGATTCTTGTGCCGGTCCGTCGCCTACGCGTCGCTTTGTGAGCGACGGAAGCGCTTGAGGATGAACGGCGGGTGGATGCGGAAGCGCAGAAATCGACGGAGCAGATCTCTGCGAGGCAGAAACGCTTGCGATGCGCTCGATCGCGGGATCGACGCGTGCAGCGTCTTTGAACTTGAAGGTGGCAGCCACGAACGTTGCCAGAACGATGAGGAGCGCGGCAACGATGGGTGCTGTGAATCGTCTTCGGTACGAAGACGTGCGTGCGACGGGCTCTTCCGGAGCAGAAAGATCCGTCTTCGCGAGATATCTTTCGAGAAATTCCGCAAACCACTTCTGTACGTCCCGCATGGATTCAGGACGATTCCATGGGCGCTTCGCGAGCATCTTCTCGATAAGATACGTTGCGAATTCCTGAAACTCGGCCCCTGCATGGCCTGGTGGCGTCACGAACTCTGTCAAGGGTGGCACGGGATACTGCTCGTGCCAAATCCGCTCGCTCAACTCAACCGACCAGGATCTTTCATCTTTTTGTGGTGCGTAGGGAAGTTCGCCCGTGACCATCTGATAGATGGTTGCACCGAGGGCGTAAATGTCGGATTGTACGCAAACGCCCCACGACTTTTGCGTTGACGCTCCTGGAGGAGATGGCATGCCC
>CAYHYU010000017.1:0-15738 GCA_964360885.1 uncultured Gammaproteobacteria bacterium
ATTCGTCGGGGGTTTGCCGGAAATGCGTTCGGATTTCGTTCAGGGTATGGAGCCATAAAAAATCACGCAGGATTGCGTGATTTTCTTGCCAAAAAACGCGTTTTCTGGTACCCTAGGCGCCATGAAACCAAATTCTTCAGTGACCTCCCCCATTTTTTACGGCCTCGGGATTGCGCCCAAACTCCTCGAGATCCTTGATCGGATGAAATTTGCGAATCCGACGCCGATCCAACACAAATCAATTCCCATCGCGATCGAAGGTAAAGATATCATCGGCATCGCGCAGACGGGCACGGGCAAAACGCTCGCGTTCGGCATTCCCATGATCCAGCGTCTCGCGCAGGTGAAAGGCAGGGGATTGGTGCTTCTTCCAACGCGCGAGCTTGCGATTCAGGTGGATGAAACGTTGCAGAAATTCGGACACGCCATCGGCCTGCGGACTGCCGTGTTGATCGGCGGCGCGTCGATGAATCTCCAACGCCAAAATTTGAAAAAGAATCCGCACATCATCATCGCAACTCCGGGACGTTTGCTTGACCATCTCGAACAACGCACCGTGACGCTCGGCGATGTGAAAATCCTCGTGCTCGATGAAGCGGATCGCATGCTTGACATGGGATTCGCGCCCCAAATCAACAAGATTCTCACCGTCGTGCCGCGAGATCGCCAGACCATGCTCTTCTCCGCGACCATGCCGCAGGCAATCGTCGGCATCGCGACCAAGCACATGAAACTTCCTGTGCGTGTCGAGATCGCGCGTTCTGGCGCCACAGCGGAACGTGTCATTCAAGAAATGTTCGTCGTACGAAAAGAAGACAAGACGCGCCTGCTTGAGAAGCTTCTCACGGAATATCACGGAACCGTTCTCGTATTTTCACGCACAAAGCACGGCGCGAAGAGAATCACGCGATCGGTGAAAAGCATGAGCCATTCTGCGGCAGAGATCCATGCGAACAGGTCGCTTTCCCAGCGCCGTGACGCTTTGGAAGGATTCAAATCCGGAAAATACAGAGTTCTCGTCGCCACGGACATTGCCGCACGCGGCATTGACGTGAAGGGAATCGAACTCGTCGTGAACTACGATCTTCCGGACAGCGCGGAGGATTATGTGCATCGAATCGGACGAACCGGACGCGCGGGATGCGAAGGGCGTGCGATTTCATTCGCGACTCCGGATCAATCCGCAGACGTCCGCGCCATCGAACGGCTCATTCGAGCATCCCTCTCGAGACGCAATCTGCCAGAATTGCCTCCACATCGCGCCATGGCGCCGGAAGTTCCGGAATACAGGCAGAGACCGGTCCACGGGCGACGACCTTCTCCTTCTTACGGTGAGGGAGGACAACAGCGCCAAAGCGGGTATGCGGGATGGCGATCTGGACGGCCAGGAGCGAGTCATGCACAGGGGCAGAGATCCGCTTCTGGCGGCAATTCAGCAAATCGACGACGGCGATTCGGACGGTAAATTTGTTATTGTTTACGCTCTACTTAGCAAAAAAATAGAATACTTGACAAAAAATCCATTTTATGGTGTACGTAATGTACGTTTTTTTAGCGCACATAAGACAAACAACCTGATGGTCAGGGGAAATCTTCTGCGGAAGAGCCCTGCTCGCCGTCGCTCGGGTGCTCTTTTCGTTGTAAAGCAAAGAACTCATAAGCGGTGGCACTTGTCCACACTTGACATTTTTTTAAAAATCCTTCAGCGGTAAGAGTAGGCCCCGTGTGAAAAACAATTGAACGCAGGATTTGCTACAAGGAGTGTGCGTCATGAGGAAGCTCGTCATCTATTGCCTCGGAATGTGGGTGATTCTCGTCTGTGCAAGCGCGTATGCGATTGCAGGATGCGGCGCGAGTATAGGAGAATTTTCTCCGGAACCGCTGCCGGACAAAGCGGTTGCTTTGCCGCCGGAAACGGAACCGCTTCTCGTTCGTCTCGCGAGAGAGGAACCGTGCAATTCCTCGCGCATCGTTCTCGGAGAGGAATTCGCTTGCCTTGCGGTCTACGAAATCGTAAACGCGCGCGATACGGCGGCATTCGTCCGCGATGCCGAAGTATGGGTGGACCCGCAGCCCGCCTACTCTGCGGCAGGCATCGAGTGGGACCATCTTCATTCCGCCATACCGAATATGGGAGCGATCGAACCAAACGGAACGGTCAATCTCTCATTCGAAGATGCCGCCGTGGAACTCGAACCGCACTCGTCAAAAACGTTCCGCATCTGGGCGCTTGTGAATCCCGTCGCAACGACACTGGACCCGACCGTCACGCAGCCAAGGAGCGGCGACGAGACGTTCGTGGATATCCTCGGCGTTACGGAACTCGACGCACGGCATGCCGTGATCGAAGAGGAAATCACCGGGCCGCTCCTCGTGATCCGAAAAAGCCGACCGACGGTCACGATCGCGGATGCGCCGACACGGAGTATGCGCGACGGACGGCACGCGCTGTTCGAGTGGACGGTCAAGGCGAATTCCGCGGGTTCCATCGGCGTAAAACAATTCGCGTTCCACCTCGATTTCTCCGGCGTGGAAATGTGCGACTTTCTCCTCCAACGCAACGAGGAAGGCGGCGCAACGCTGGACGTCGACATTCTCGCGATCGCACCGGATCGTCTCTCATCCGCGGATCTTCGCGAAGGATGCCTCACGAAGTCGAACGACATCGTGGTCGCCTTTCACGATGAGCATCTTCTCCTGCCGGATGCCGCAACTTCCTTTCTCCTCGTCGCGCAGGCGAGAGTGATTGACCCATCCGCGAAGATGAAGGTGAACTTTCTTCGAACGAAGAAGGTCGTCACAGATGCACTTGGCTGCGGCGAGCAAGGGTTCGTCCGCTTCGTGAGCAATGCGACAATGCTTCCGGGCATTCTCTGGTCAGACCGATCGAGCGTTGTGCATGCGTGGATGCCTTGCGCGTCAAGCCGCGATTGGATTGGAGACGCGCTCGTCGCGGATCTCGATCGATCGCAATCCTACGACGCTTCGTTGTAATGCTTCATCCCGTCGAGTTGATCTCGGCGGGATTTTTTGCGATACTCTCTGCATCTATGCCCGTGATCAGGTACGACGCAAAAAACATGCGAGGGATTTTGATTGGCGCTGCAACGAAAAAATTGGAACGCGCCAAACGAAAACTCCTCGAGGACTGGGAGTGCGACCGTCAGGGGTGGTTGGGATCTCCGGATGATGCGGAATCTCTCGCGGAGATTCAACGTCTCGCAAAAGCAAAACGGCGTTTCACGACGTGTCTCGTCATCGGCATCGGAGGATCAGATCTTGGCACTCGCGCGGCATGGCATGCGATACAATCACGAACGGGCGGAATGCGGCTTGAATATGCGGGCGGCAACACGGATCCGGATGGACTTGAAGACACGCTTGCGCGGATCGATTGGAAAAAAACACTCGTCAACATCATTTCAAAATCCGGCGATACGCTTGAGCCGATGGCAACGTTTTTTGTTGTACGAGAGATGTTGAAAAAAAAGGTTGGGAGGGCATTTGCCGATCACATTGTCGCAACGACAGACGCCTCGCACGGCGCTCTCCGCGATCTGGCGATTCGCGAGGGCTATGCAACGCTCGCCATCCCAAAAAAGATCGGCGGTAGATTTTCCGTTCTCACATCTGTGGGGCTGTTTCCTCTCTGCTGTGCCGGCAGTGACGTGAAGGCGATGCTCCGAGGCGCGCGCGAAATCCGCGACGCGTTTATCACACAATCGCCATCGATGAATGACGCAATTCGATTCGGCGCGTTCCATGCGATCGGCGACGCACACGACGGCCGCAACATCCACATTCTGATGCCGTACAGCGAGAGATTGAGATTATTCGCGACATGGTATCGCCAGCTCTGGGCTGAAAGTTTAGGGAAAGACGGAAGGGGACCGACGCCCATTGCCGCGCTCGGGGCAACGGACCAGCATTCCCAACTTCAACTCTATGCGGATGGTCCGGAAGATAAAATCGTCACGTTCATTGAGGTGGAACGGTTTGATTCCGCGCGCCGCGTTCCGTCGACGGTGTTTCCTTCGCTCAATTACGCGAGACGAAAAACATTCGAAAGCATTATCCACGCCGAACGCGCGGCAACGGCACATGTGCTTGCGGAAAAAAGGAGGCCAAACGGAACGTTGGTGATCCCACGCGTGGACGAAATGGCGCTTGGCGCACTGTTCATGTTCTTCATGATTGCGACGGGCATCGCGGGTGAACTCTATGGGATCAACGCCTACGATGAACCGGGGGTTGCGGCAAGCAAGCTCGCGGCGATACGGATGCTCGCCGACGGCACTCATGTGTGATAGTATTCCCTCGTGCTTTTTACTCACTAGACCTATCGTATGAAGAATGTACAATCCTCCCATCTCGGAATTGGGTTCGTTGCCGGTTCGATTCTCGGCGTTGCCGCCGCGCTCTTCCTCCAAAGTCCGGAGGGCAAACGCCGTTCGAAAGAACTCATGCGAAAATCGCACAAGCTCCACACGCACATCATGAAGGAACTGCGGTCACGAGGGGATATCACGAAACAGAAATACAACGAAGTCGTGGATCAGGTGATGGCATATTACGAGAAGTCGCGCGAAGTGACGAAAAATGAACTTCCGGAAATTCGCCGTTTTCTTCTCACGAAGTGGAAAGACATTGAAAAAGAAATGAGATCCGCGCGTTCATAGCAGCCCGCACGAAGGAGCATGTCCAATACGGACTTCTTGCGCCAATCAGAAGCGGATCTTCTTCCTCCGGGGTTTGTCCACGGTCACTCGTTTGAACTGTGTATCGGCGAATATCGAGGGTATGCGGAAGTGGATGGCTGGCATCCCGCGCGCCGCGAGGCGGTTGAGATTTGCCAAAGTGAAACGGGCGGGGCGCCGAAAGCCGGTCAACGTCGAAAAATGGCAAGCGATGCGCTCAAACTCATTTTTCTCAAGTCGCAAGGATGCATCGACCATGCGCGGATGTATGTCACGAGCCCCGAGATGTACACGTGGTTCCATCAAGCGGGATCTTGGCTCTCTTCCGCGTGTCGGTACTACGAGATTCACGTCGAGCTGAAACGGCACGACAAAAAACACATTCGCAAACGCGTTCGAAACGTCATGCGACGCGCGAGATCCGAATCTCACCTTTGACGGCATCAACCGTCACCGCATCGCCTTCCGTGAGTTTTTCTTCAACGATCTGAAGCGCGAGAACGTCAAGCACGAGATCTTGAATGACCCTCCGTAATGGACGTGCGCCGTATGCGGGATCGAACCCCTTTTCCGTAAGAAGTTTTTTTGCGTTGTCCGTGAAGGTGATAAGGATGCGTTTTGCGGCGAGACGTGTCGTGACGTCGCGCAGCTGGAGATCGACGATGTTTGCGAGGTCTGCCTGCAAGAGCGACTGGAACACGATCGTCTCGTCGATGCGGTTCAAGAATTCCGGCCGAAACGATTCGCGCAACATCTCCATGATCTGACGGCGGAGATCATCCGGCGCATGCGCTTCCATCGAGTGGTCGGCAAAGCCGATCTCTCCCCGCCGCGTGCCCCATTCGAGAATTTCCGACGATCCGACGTTCGACGTCATGATGATGACCGTATTCTGAAACGAGATGGTGCGTCCTTTGCCGTCGGTGAGGCGACCATCGTCGAGAACTTGAAGCAACGTATGAAACACTTCCGGATGCGCCTTTTCAATTTCATCAAGAAGCACGACCGAGTACGGACGGCGGCGGATCTTTTCCGTGAGCTGGCCGCCTTCGTCATAGCCGACATAGCCGGGCGGCGAGCCGATCATGCGCGCAACCGTATGGCGCTCGCCGTATTCGCTCATATCGAGGCGCACGATCGCGTCTTCGTCGTCGAACATCGACTCCGCAAGCGCTTTCGCAAGCTCGGTTTTGCCAACGCCCGTGGGTCCAAGAAAGAGAAACGATCCGATCGGGCGTTTTTCTGCGGAGAGTCCGGCGCGCGAGCGGCGCAGCGCGTTTGCGACGGCCTGTACCGCTTCGTCCTGTCCGATCACGCGACGATGCAGCTCATCCTCGAGATGCGCGAGTTTTTGCGTTTCGGTTTGAAGCATGCGTGAAACGGGAATGCCCGTCCACCGCGCGACAACGCGGGCAATATCTTCTTCCGTGACGGCGTCTCGAAGCACGCCACGCTGACCCTGAAGTTTTTTGAGCTTCATCTCCCCGCCGGCAAGACGCTTGTCGATCTGCGGAAGCTGGCCGTATCGGATCTCGGACGTTTTTTCGAGATCCCCGCTGCGCTCCGCGATTTCCGCTTCGCTCTTCAATTTTTCGATCTGTTTTTTCAATCCCGCGTTCGCGGTGAGAACGTCTTTCTCCGCATTCCACGAGAGCTCAAGATCGTGGACCTTCTCTTGAACTTCCGCGAGATGCCGTTCGAGTTCCGCGAGACGCGCGATGGATTCCGCGTCATCTTCCTTTGAGAGCGCACGCTTTTCGATTTCGAGACGGGTCTGTTCGCGTTTCAAACGGTCGAGGTCATCAGGCATGGATTCGACCTGCATCTTGAGCGCCGCGGCGGCTTCATCGATCAAATCAACGCCCTTATCAGGCAAATGCCTGTCCGTAATATACCGATCCGACAATTTTGCCGCGGCAATCAGCGCACCGTCCGAAATGCGGATGCCAAAATGCGTTTCATATTTGTCTTTAATGCCGCGAAGAATCGCGATCGTATCGTCGATCGACGGCTCATCGACGAAGACGGGCTGGAAGCGCCGCTCGAGCGCGGCGTCCTTCTCGATGTATTTCTGATATTCCTTCAGCGTCGTTGCGCCGATCGCGCGCAATTCGCCGCGTGCGAGAGCCGGCTTGAGAAGATTCGACGCGTCCATCGTTCCGCCCTCACCCGATGCGCCCGCGCCGACGAGCGTGTGCAACTCGTCGATGAACAAAAGAATTTTGCCGTCCGACGTTTCAACTTCCTTCACGACGGCTTTGAGCCGTTCTTCAAACTCTCCGCGGAATTTCGTGCCAGCGACAAGCGACCCCACGTCAAGCGCGACGATTTCGCGGTTGCGAAGCGATTCAGGCACGTCGCCCGCAACGATGCGTTGGGCGAGTCCCTCCACGATCGCGGTTTTTCCAGTCCCGGCCTCGCCGATGAGAACGGGGTTATTTTTTTTGCGGCGGGTCAGCACCTGCATGAGACGTCGAATTTCATCGTCTCGGCCAATCACCGGGTCAAGCTTCTCTTGCCGCGCAAGCTCCGTAAGATTTTTCGCGTATTTTTCGAGCGCTTGATACTTCGCCTCTGGTTCGGCAGAATCGACTTTCGCCGTACCGCGCACGTCTTTCAGCGCTTGAAGAATCGCGTCCGTCGAAACCGTCGCGCGATGAAGCGCGGCTGCCGCGTCATCTCGTCCGTCGCAGAGCGCGAGCAGGAGATGCTCGGTCGAGATGTATTCGTCCTTGAAGAACCGCGCGACGCGTTCGGCGTTCGCAAAAACGCGCGCGAGTTCCTGCGAGAGATAGATCTGCCCGATGCCACCGCCGGCATCCGTGATCTTCGGCAGGCGAGTCAGAAGGCCGTCGACATCGCCTTTCAGCGCCGAAAAATCGACCTGGAGCTTTTTCATGACGGATGGCACGACGCTTCCATCTTGTTCAAGAAGCGCGGCGAGGAGATGCGCGGGCTCCACGGCCTGTTGCCCGTTCGCCATCGCGAGCTGATGCGCAAGCTGGATTGCCTCCTGCGATTTTGTCGTAAAATTTTGCGGAATCATATGATTAGCAATCTAACAAAGAGAGTGCTAATTGTCAAGGACTTTTTTTCAGAGAGTCCTACACCGGTTTTTCAATTAAAAACAATTCGTTGTACTTGTAATATTCGAAAGTGAACGGCCCGTGTTGAGTGGTGAGCGTGACAAAGTGCGGCAAACCGTCTGCAGCGCAAATTTCAAGATCCGCCGGCGAGCCGTCCGTAGATCGAACTCGCGCTTTGTACAGATCGCAGCGCCGTGCATCGTCGCGCGTTTTTTTCACGACCGCATCCGGATCCACGCCGATCTTCTCTACGCTCGAGTCGCCGGAGAGCGAATTTTTGAGCGATGACCCGACGACTTTTGCGGCTTCGGTGCCGGACAGATCCGTCCACTTTCCACCGGATGAACGCATGTACAGCGAATCATCCACGACGATGATTTCCGTAGCGGCCTGATTCGCGATCTGCATCAGACCACGAAATCGATGCGGACGAAGAAATTCAAGCGTTGAGGTGAAATCTCCCTGAGGCGTCGCGTACGCGAGTTTCATGCGGAATGATTTCACGCTGCGAAAATTTTTGAGAATCGCATCAAGCTCGGCATTCGTACTCGTATCGCTTGTCTTCGAGGGCTGGAATGAAACGACCGCTGGAGTATTGGTGAGCGGCTGCGACGGAGGCGGAATCGTTGGCACACGCTTTTTCAAACATCCTACGCCCGTGAGGGAAAACAGAAGAAGCGAGATTCCGAGTGCGTGACGTATCATATGTTGGTAGCATACAGGATTCCAACTTTCGCGTGAATGACAAACGGGATACTCTATGACTCTATGCCCTTATTCATGATTGCCACTCCCATCGGCCATCTCAAAGACATCACGTATCGCGCCGTCGAGACGCTTGCGAATTCTGATCTAATCATCTGCGAAGACACGCGTGTAACCTCGAAACTTCTTGCGGCCTATCACATCACGAAATCGCTGTGGGCGCTTCATGAGCACTCGAAGCCGGGGCAGATCACAAAGATCATCGGAGAGCTTCAGCGAGGCAAACGACTCTGTTACGTGTCGGATGCCGGAACGCCGGGCGTCAACGATCCGGGCGGCAAGCTCGTCGCCGCTGCGTATGAAGCCGGCATGATGGTGGTGCCGATTCCCGGACCGTCTGCACTCACGTCCGCGATCTCCGTGTGCGGGTTTCCTATGGACGACTTTTCCTATCACGGATTTGCGCCGCACAAAAAGGGAAGGGCGTCGTTTTTTAGAATGATCAGCGAAAATCCGCGTCCATCCGTCTTTTTCGAATCCACACATCGCATTCACAAAGCATTGGTCGCACTTGCGATCGCGCTTGATCCGAATCGACTGATCTTCATAGGTCGCGAGATGACAAAATTGCACGAGACGCTCTACCGTGGCACCATTGGAGACGTGCAACGCTGGATTGGAGAAACGAGCATGAAGGGAGAATTCGTGATCATCCTCGGTCCACGCACAAAAAAGCTGATGGCCCTCTGACTACAATGCTTCTCACCAACATCATCCTCGTCGTCATCGTGCTCGGCTTTATCGGCGCTGGTTTTAAAGACGGATTCATCGAAACGCTTGGGCGTTTTGTCGGCGCGGTGCTTGGATTTCTCGCGGCGCGCGCGTGGTCCCTAAAGATCTCCGCGCTTCTCGCCGCATTCATGCCGACTGGCTGGGCGCAGCTCATCGCCTTTCTCCTCATTTTTTTCATCGCCACGCGACTCATCGGATGGGGATTCAAACTTCTTAACGGGGCGTTTCGCATCCTCTCCATTCTCCCGTTTCTCACATCCATCAATTCGTTTCTCGGCGCAGCGCTCGGCGGCATCGAAGGGGTGATCCTCGTCGGCGGCGTGATCTATCTCGTCACGACGTTCACGCTCATCCCGTGGCTCGCATCTCTTTTTGCATCGTCAATGATTGCGGCGTGGATCATGCGTGTCTTCACGATCCTGCTCGGCGTTCTCTTGTGACCCCATTTCTCATCGACACGCACTGCCACCTCCATTTTCCGGCGTTTGATGCGGATCGCGTCGCAGCGCTTGTGCGCATGCGTGAGAAAAATATCGCGGCAATCACCGTCGCAACGTCGATGCGAACATCAGAGGAGGGGATTGAATGTGCGAAAGCGCATCACAACGTCTGGGCAACGGTCGGCTACCATCCGGAACATCTCACAAGCTCCTATCTGGACGCATCCGAGGGACCAATCGATGCATTTGATCCGGCGGAGATCGAACGACTCGCGAGGTCTTCTTCGAGCGTCGTCGCGATCGGGGAGACGGGATTGGATTTTTTGCGCATCGACAAAGATCGCGATCGAGAAGAAGCGATGCGCGTGCAAGAAGACGCCCTGCGCCAACACATTGCGATTGCGCATTCGCTGAAAAAACCGATCGTGATTCATTGTCGCAATGCATTTCAACGCCTTGCCAAGATTCTTCAAGAAGAGCAGACCGCGGGTCGCCGCGTCGAAGGAGTTGTGCATTGTTTTACGGGATCATGGGAAGACGCGAAGCCGCTCCTTGATCTTGGATTCCACCTTTCCTTCACCGGCATCATCACTTTTCCGATGAAAAAATCTGATGATCCGGAACGGCATGTTCATCGCGTCATCGAGCGCATGCCGATCGATCGGCTGCTCGTCGAGACGGATTCACCGTGGCTTGCGCCTGTGCCGCATCGCGGCGAGAAGAATGAGCCGGCATACGTCGAATATGTCGCGCATACCGTAGGGGTACTGCGTGCAATGCCCCTAGAAGAAATCGCGCGTCAAACGACGGAGAATGCGATCAAGCTGTTTCAGCTCCCTGTGTGACAGACATACAATAGTTTCAACGTGATGACAAAAAATGATCTCACGAATTGCAGAGGCACTTCAAACAAAAGGGGATGATCTTCGCGGAGAATCCGTTTCATCCCCTTGTACGAACGCATCCATTGTCCGGCACACTCGGTGGGCTATGGTCATTTTCCGTAGACAGTCGTCATCGTGTCATTTTCGAGATCGTGGACTCCATGAAAATTCTCTTTCATCGCATCGGAGATCACTCAATCTATCGCAAAAAGAAATAGTCGGCACATCCCATTCATTTTTTTGCGAGCATTGACATCAGTCGCATTGATCGGTACACTTCGCGCGTCATTAGTATGGCAGAATCAGATGTCCCGAAACGAATCTCACAACTTGTGGCTGTTGGTTTTGTGACGGATGTGTTCATCTCGATCGCGCTTCCGACGACTCTTTTTGCTTTAGGCGGCCGCGCGCTGGATCGTCGGTGGAGTACAAATCCGTGGATGACGATCGTGGGATTTCTTCTCGCGATCGCACTCTCCAGCTTTCTTGTCTACCGCAAAGCGATCAGATTTCAGAGAGAACAGAGGACAGATAACCGTTGACGTTTGACACACGTGCCTACATCCCTTGCTACGTGCTCCCATGTCCATCCCCATCGCCGCAGAGCCACTCTTTTCGATCGGATTCTTGCCGATCACGAATGCATATATCAATTCAACGATTCTCACGATTATCTTTTTTTTGTTTGCGCTGTTTATGAGGTTTCATGTGACAAAAATCCCGGGAAAACTCCAAAACGCCTTCGAGTCGCTTCTCGAATTTCTGTTCGGTTATTTCGATCAGGTGACCGGAGATCGCGAGAAGTCCAAGAGATTTCTCCCGCTTGTTGGCACGCTCTTTCTCTTTATTGTGCTGTCAAATTGGATGGGACTCTTGCCTGGGACGGGAACCATCGGAATTTGGCGGCTGATTCACGGCGAAATGGAACTGATTCCGATTCTGCGACCGGCCGCGAGCGACATGAACCTCACGCTCGCGATGGCGATCCTTTCCGTCGCTGCCTCACACGTTTTCGGCATGTTCACGCTTGGATTTTTCACGCATTGGAACAAATTCATCCAACTCGGCACGCTCTGGAACGCAGTCCGCTCATTCAAGCCCGTCGCGATTCTGACAGCCGTGATTGAATTCGTCGTTGGATTCATCGAGCTGTTCTCCGAAGCGGCAAAAATCGTATCGCTTTCTCTGCGTCTCTTTGGAAATATTTTTGCCGGCGAAGTGCTGATCACCGTGATCTCTTCACTCATCGCGTTGATCGTTCCTCTCCCGTTTCTGGCGCTGGAACTCATCGTGGGCGTCGTGCAGGCAACGGTTTTCTCGATGCTCACGCTTGTGTATCTCACGATCGCAACGACACAACCGCACGGCGCGCATGAAAAAAAACATACGAGTGAGAAGGGATCCCACCTCGTTCGAGATGGGATGCCAATTCATTCTTAATTCGTCAAAGCGACGTTACACATCACATCACGTCGACCGACACTCATCCTATGGACACAGAATCCGTCAAACTTCTTATCAAAGGCACAACGATGGCCATCGGCGGTATTATGCCGGCGCTTGCCATCGGCATGATCGTGGCGAAAGCCATGGAATCCATCGGCCGCAACCCGGAATCCTCGGACAAATTGTTCGTTCCGATGCTGCTCGGCGCGGCCTTTGCCGAAGCGATCGCGATTTATTCACTCGTGGTTGTATTCACGCTGTAACATGATTGAACCCGCATCCTCTCAAGACCTCATCGGTACGTTGGGTATCAACGGCAAATTGTTTGTGGCGCAACTTGTCAACTTCGCGATTGTCCTCGTTGCGATGTGGCGTTGGGTCTACCGGCCGCTTGTGAAAATGATGGATGCTCGCGCGCGCGAAATTGCGGACGGACTTCGAAACGCAGACGCCGCGAAGCAAAAACTCGCCGAGGCGGTAACGGAGCGCGGACGCATGCTGCGTGAAACGAAAACGGAGGCGCATACGATTCTTCAAGCGACACACAAGAAGACGGAAGAGCTTCGCGACGAGGAGATTCGGCAGACACACGAGGAGATTCGGAAAATCAGGAATGAGGCGATGGATCGCATCCAACACGAACGAGACGCCTCATTCCACGCGCTGAAAAACGATGTCGCAGATCTCGTTGCGCGCGCAACGCAGAAAGTCGCAGGAAGGATGGATGAGAAGGCGCAACGCGCGCAGATCGCGGACGCGATCAAAGAAATCTAACGCATATGGCGAAATCGTTCCGCGAGATCAATGAGATTGCGCGCGCGACTCTCGAAGTCGCCGCGGAGAAACATGCGATTGCGCATGTGATCCACGATCTGAAACGCTTCGAGCATGAAGGTGACGTGAATGTGACCATGCATCCCGTCGCGCTCGGCACGCTCTCGGCTCTGCTCCGGCGCGGTCTTCTGTCGTCCATTCACACATGCGTCGAACGAGTGATCGCATTCGCACGCGAACGGGCGAATCATCATGAGGTGAAGGTGACGAGCGCTGTGGCACTCGTCGAGAGGGAGCGCGTGAACATTGTCACGGCGCTCGCGAAACGGCTCCATGGAACGATCACACTCGAAGAGGCGATTGATGCATCGCTTCTTGGAGGGCTGATTCTCGAAACGGACGGCTGGCGCTTCGACGCGAGCGTACAAGGAAAAATTACACAGTTGGAATACAGAATGAAGAATGCGGAATTATGACTGAACACAGCAAAAAAAACGTCACGGCAACCGCTAAAATTGCAGAACGGCTTCGTGAGGAGATTCGCACATTCAACGCGGCGGCGGAAGAAACTGAAAGCGGCGTCGTTCGCGACGTGGGCGATGGGATCGCGTCGATCTCCGGTCTCGCGAATGCGAAATCCATGGAACTTCTCTCCTTTGAGAGCGGCGCGCGGGGTGTCGCGCTGAATCTTGAACACGACCGCGTCGGCGCGATGATTCTTGGAGAAGCCCACCTCGTCCGCGCGGGAGAGCGCGTACACGCGACGGGAAACATCCTCTCGATCCCAGTCGCGGACACAATCGTCGGGCGAATCGTACATCCGCTCGGAGAACCCATTGACGGAAAGGGAAAGATCACGGGATCGATCGCATGCCCCATCGAAAAGATCGCGCCGGGCGTGATGACGCGCCAGCCCGTCAGCGTACCGCTTATGACGGGAATCAAAGCAATCGACGCGATGATTCCGATCGGCCGCGGTCAACGCGAACTCATCATTGGAGACCGGCAGGTAGGAAAAACAGCGATCGCGATCGACGCAATCATCAACCAGAAAGGACAAAACGTGATCTGCATCTACGTCGCGATTGGCGCGAAAGAATCGAAGATCGCAAAAATCGTCGCAAAGCTCGAGGAGACCGGCGCTCTGGACTACACGGTCGTGGTCATGGCTGGAGCGTCTGACTCTGCGTCACTCCAGTTTATTGCGCCATACGCAGGCGTTGCGATCGGCGAATTTTTCATGGATCAAGGAAGGGATGTTCTCGTCGTGTACGATGATCTATCAAAACACGCGTGGGCATATCGCGAGGTTTCGCTGCTTCTTCGGCGTCCGCCTGGCCGAGAGGCATATCCGGGTGACGTCTTTTACCTCCACTCGCGTCTGCTCGAACGCGCGTGCCGCGTGGATGATGCGCATGGCGGCGGTTCGATCACCGCGCTCCCGATTATTGAGACACAGGCCGGCGATATCTCCGCGTACATCCCGACAAACGTGATCTCGATCACGGACGGACAAATCTATCTCGAGGGCGATCTCTTTTACAAAGGGATTCGACCGGCGCTGAACGTCGGGCTTTCCGTGTCGCGCGTCGGGTCTGCCGCACAGACGAAGGCGATGAAAAAAATAGCGGGTCCCATCCGTCTCGAACTCGCTCAATTTCGTGAACTGGAAGCGTTCGCGCAATTTGCGACCGACCTCGATGAGGCGACGAAAAAACAAATCGAACGCGGTCGCCGCATCGTTGAGATTTTGAAACAGGACCAGTATTCGCCGATGGCGACGGAACATCAGGTCGCGATCTTGTACGGCGTGACGAAGGGATATCTTGACGCCGTGCCAATCGAGAAAATCAAAGAGTGGGAAAACGGACTTCACGAGTATCTTGACGCGAACGAGGCGGAAGTGTTGACGAGAATTCGTGAAACGAACGCGCTCACGCCAGACATCGAAGCAGGGATCGCAAGTGCGCTTGAGGACTGGAACAAGACGTTCGCATCCCTCTGATATGCCCGTATCCACACGCATCATCCGCCGGCGGATGAAATCCGTCACGAACACGAGAAAAATTACGAAAGCAATGGAGCTTGTCGCGGGCGCGAAAATGCGAAAGTCCGTGCAGATGACGCTCGCATCGCGCGACTACGCGGAAACGATTCGTTCTCTTGTGGAAAACATCCGCTCGCTCGTGGATCCGACGTCGCATCCGTTGCTCGAACGTCGAGAGTCAAACGTCGAAGGTCGGGGGTCCGTGTGTGCGATTGCATCTTCGGACAGAGGACTCTGCGGGGGATTCAATGCCCAGATTCTCAAAAAAGCTCTCGAGCACATCCGCAGTCGGACGGGAGAAGATGTCGACGTTGTCACGATCGGTCATCGCGCGGAACAGGCGATGAAACGGGCTGGACTCCACATTCTTGCATCCTTCGACGCGATCTCGAACGCGCCTTCGTATGCGAGAACGCTGCCGATCGGCACACTGCTCTCCGACGAATTTCTCTCCGGACGAGCGGCTTCTGTTTTCATCGTGTACATGAATTTCACAAGCGCCGTGACGCAAACCCCTATCGTTACACAGCTTCTTCCGATTCTCCCGGAGATAGGACACGCATTTCGCACCTCGTCGATCGCGGCGGGTGACGAACCGAGCATTCTTTTTGAGCCATCTCCGCACGACGTTCTTGCCACGCTTCTTCCGCGGCTTCTTGAGATGCGCATCTATCAGGCATTGCTCGAATCGTCCGCGTCCGAACACTCGTCACGCATGTTCGCGATGCGAAGCGCGACGGACAACGCATCGGACATGCTTCAAGATCTTTCCTTCACCTATCACCAAGCGCGCCAGGCCACGATCACGAGAGAAATCTCCGAAATCTCCGCCGGAAAAGCGGCGATTGAGTAACAACTGCGAACTCC
>CAYHYU010000018.1:0-15231 GCA_964360885.1 uncultured Gammaproteobacteria bacterium
AGCATGGAGAATCTCCGAAATTTTCTTTACCGCCTCCTGCGGCAACGTATGCGCCTTGATGAGGTATCCAGTTGCGCCGAGCGCGAGACATCTTGTGACATCGTCCTTTTGACCAAGATTGGTGAGTACGAGAACGTGGATTTTTTTCAGCGCCGCGTCTGCTTTGAGCGTTTCGAGGAGCTGAAAGCCGTCCAGTGTGTCTGATTGGAGCCGCAAATCAAGAAGAATGAGTTCCGGCATATCTTTGCGTGCGAGCTTGAGCCCATCATCGCCATTCGTCGCAAAAGAGACGTCGAACCCCGCATGCTCGAGTTTCTGCGCGTAGATGCTTGCAAGAAACGCGTCGTCTTCGACGATGAGAATTGTGTGTTTCATATCACGTATCTTCTTGCGTCGCTTGCGAAAGACGAAGAACCTCTTCGAGGGTTGTCTTTCCTTCGAGCGCTTTCAAAAGCGCGTCTTGCCGAAGCGTCAGCGCTTCCTGTCGTGCCACTTCGCTGCGGAATTTTTCAGCCGTGAATCCGGCTTCCACGAGTTTTCGCGCGCGCGTACCGTATTCGAACAACTCCGCAACCGCGACGCGTCCAGCGTAGCCGGATCCTCCGCACTTTGCGCATCCTGTACCGTGAAAAAACGTGAGCATTCCCTGCAAAAGCTCGGGTGAAAAGTACTTTTTCGGAATGTTCGAAATTTCCAACGAAATCCTCTCAACCACGGAGCGATCGATCTCTTGCGGCTCCTTGCAATTCGCGCAGATCTTCCGCGCGAGGCGCTGCGAGATGCCAAGGTTGAGCGTCGCAGCGAGCAGGAACGGTTCAACGCCCATGTCCACCAGACGCGGCACGACGCTGAACACGTCGTTCGTGTGCAAGGTCGTAAACATGAGATGCCCCGTCAACGCCGCGTGAATCGCAAGCTCGGCGGTTTCACGATCACGGATTTCACCGACCATCATGACGTTCGGATCCTGACGGAGAAGCGCTCGGAGTCCTGTGGCAAACGTATAGCCGATTTCCGGCTTGATCTGCGACTGATTCACGCCGGGCACATAGTATTCCACAGGGTCCTCGAGCGTCGAGATGTTGACCCCTTCCGCATTCAACGTACTCATGACGGAAAAGAGCGTCGTGGATTTTCCCGATCCGGTCGGCCCGGTGACGAGAAAGAGACCAAACGATTTTTTGATCTGTTCGTCCACGATCGCGATGTGTTCTTTCCGGTAACCGAGCTGCTCGAGCGTCGGCGCGCCGACCGAGGTGTCGAGAACGCGCATCACAACCTTTTCGTTGTCCACAACCGGAAGCGTGGAGATGCGGAAGTCAATTTTTTTCCCCCCGATTTCTTGCGTGATGCGGCCGTCCTGCGGCACGCGCGTTTCATCAAGTTTGAGATTCGCGAGAACTTTGACGCGCGACACAAGCGCGGGATGAACGTAGAGAGGCAGCAGAAGCGACGTGCGAAGCACGCCGTCGATGCGGTACCGCACGCGCGACTCTCCGCCGATGGGCTCGATGTGGATATCCGACGCGCCGCCTTCAACCGCCTGCCGCATAATGATCGACACCATTCGCGATACGGGTGCGCCCTTCAGAATCTCCTCGAGCGTTCCGACATCTTCCGGCTTTCCTGCGCGCTTCTCGAACTTCCCTTTTGCCATCGCGAGCGCGGTCGCCACCTCCGTGCCCAGCCCCTTCACTTTCTGCAGCAAACTGTTGATTTGATTCGTCGGCGCGACAACGATTTTAATCGTCCATCCGCGCTCCGTGCCCATGAACTCAAGCGCTTCGATCGCGCGGTAATTTTGCGGATCGAGGAGCGTAACTTCGAGCGTTTTTCCGTCGAACGCCGTTGGCATGACGCTGTACGTATCTTTGGTATCTTGCGAAATGAGATCAAGCGTTTCCTTGGGAATGACACGTTCCGTGAGATCGATGTACGGGAGTCCGAGCGCTTCGGCCTTTGCCTTCGCAAAATCCTGATCGCTGACATACTTTCCGCCGACAAGCGTCTGTTCGATCGTTTTTCCGCGCGCGATGAATTCCTTCACCGTCGACGCGGTTTTCGAGTCGATGAGTTTCTTCTTCTGAAGAAGCGCGATGATCTGGTCTTCCATAACTAGCGCGTGCTCGTCGTCGTGGTCGTGACGACGATTTCGTGTGTCGCCGTGGATGTCACCAACGGGATTTCCTGCGTGGTCGTCGGCGGAGGGAGAAATGGATTCGAACGGCCCATGGCGCCGATCTCGATCGACGACGGACCGATCGGGCGCAAGCGATCGAATATCTCGTTTTTCGTCACGTCGAGCGTCGGATCAAAAGACACGGATGCTGGCGCGAACGGGGCGGGCGGAACGGGAACGGGCGCAAGCATCGTCTGGAGAAGCGTGTACGCGGATACGACGATGCCACCGCCTCCAAGCACGAAGAGGATACGCGAGACAAGCGTCGTAAGGGTCTTGTACGTCATGTTTTTTTCTCCTGTGGCGCGCCGAAGGCGTATGTCCGAAGTTGAAGCTGATACGTCGTGTCTTTGCCCGTGCCGCCCGCAGAGGTCGTGATGCCGATCACATCCATCAGCCGTATGCTCGCCTCAATGTCCGCGAGAAATCGTTTGACGTCCGCGTAGTTCTGCGCATTCAACGTGAGCGAGATGTCGATGGGGATCACGATCGACCGTGATGCTGCGGCAAGGCCTTTTGTGGCGGTTGTGGGCGCTGTGCGGCGCGTGCGGACCGCTTCGGAAAACGCGATGCTGCCGATCTTCACATTCCGCTGGGCCGCCGAGGTTCCAAACTCAAGAAGAAGCAACGGGATGTTCGTGTCGGATGGGAGTGCGCGGTTCACCTGAAGAAGCGCCTCCGGTGAAATTGCGCGCGACGCCGCGATGGATTGCGACAAGCTTCCAAGGAACAGCCGCTGCCGCTCAAGCGTCTGCAATCGCTGCGCGATCTCCGCGTTCATTTCTTTAATATCAAGAATCATGGGCCTGAGAAAGACGTACGTGAGAACAATAAATGCCGCGATGAGCAAGAGAACCGACGGTGCGTAGTACTCGACCCACAGCCGAGACACGCCCTTGCCGTCCGATGATGGAGAGCCCGGTTCGGCCTTTTCAGATGAGTGAGAGTTCAGATGAAGTTCCATACAGGTGAACGTTATTTGAGACCTGCAACCTTCTGCACTTTCTCCGCCATCGCCGCATCGGAGAGCGTCAACGTCATCTGAAATTGGACGGACGACGGCACGGCAACGCCTTCCTGTTCATATTTCGCTGTATATCCGGTTGCATCGACCTTGGTGACAAATCCGGAACGTTCAAACGCGACGATCTGCGCTGCGGCGGATTCGAAAGAATTTGTCACGACGCCGAGCGACACTGTACGGTCAGGCGTGAGGGAGAACAATTCGTAGTGCACGGTCGGAAGCGTCGTGCGTTCAATCTGTTCCAGAAGCCGCGTCGGGCTGATGTGCGTGTCAAGGAGCGAAAGCAGCGCGCGGAGTTTCGGTTCGAGATCTTGAAATGATGCCCACGCCTTTTGTTTTGTCGTGATGTCCGAGCGCACATCCATGAATTGTGCGTTCGCGGCCGCAAGCTCGGCAGATACGGCGCGTTGCACGTGCGAGAGGGCGATGGCGCCGCCGGCGAGCAGCACGGCGAAAAAGAGGACGAGCGCGATGAAGGTAAAGCGACGTTTCGGTATGTCGATACGCAGAAGCTCGAGCTGCTCTTCTGAAACAAAACTCACGCGCACGGGTTTGCGCACGCGTTTCATAACACGCACTCGTTTCGGAACCTTCTCGGACGGAACAATGCGAACCTTGGTCTGCGCCAATTCCTCCGAAACTTTTCCCGCCGGCGGCTTAAAAAACTGCGGTGGACGCTTGGGCGCCGGTTCTTCTGCGCTGTTCGGGTGGAACAGTGTGCGTGTAAGATCCTGAAAAAAATTTGTGATGCGAAAAACAAGCTTTGTGATGAAGGGCTCGCCCGCAAGAACCTGCGCAATTTCTCCTTCATCAATCTCGATCACTTCAACGTCTTCTCCATCCTCAAGCGGCGAAGAAAATTTCAACTCCGACGTCTGAATCGGCGCCTGTGGCGGAATGGATTTTTTGAGAGCTTCTTCTTTCTTACGGAGCTCTTCTGGCAGGAGTGAGATGTCAGACATGTTATTCAATATCTCTCATCGCGCATCCGATCGCGACCGTGAAACGTGGTCCAATGTCATCCAAAATAGGACGAAGATCGACAGGATAGACGACGCGCGCCCACGGATCGCCAAGATAGGTGTTCACGTTCATGAGCGATGTCATGAATTCTGGCAGTCGCGGCAGCAACGCGGCGCCTCCCGTCAGAATGATCTTGTCGACGTGCCGCGGCTGACCTTCCGCCGTCTGCCCCTGATACAGGTTGAAGGAATACCTGACCTCGTCGAGGATTGGTTTGAGGAGAAGCGTCAGCATCGGTGAGAGATCTCCCGCCTGCGAAAATTGTTGCATCGCGCGGATGTCACGCTTCATGCTTTCCGCCTGCTCAAACGGGATGCCGAGCGTCTTCGCGATCGCCTGCGTAATGGCGTACCCGCCCGTCGCGATGGATCGGTTCAAAAATGGAATGCCTCTGTCGATGATCGAGATATTCGTCCGTGAAGAACCTATATCAATCAGCATGATGCTCGAACGGTCTTTGCCGATCAGCGAACGGATCTGCGCAAATGCTTCCGTTTCGAGCGAGATGAGCTCAAGCCCTGCCTGCTTCGCGAGATCAAGATATTTCGATACGAGTCCTTTCGGTGCGCCCGTAAGGAGCACGCGTGTCATTTTCTTTCCGCCATCGCCAGAGCCGACCGTATCGATCGTTTTGGAATCGAGCGTGATATCTTCCAACGGCACCGGGATCAATTTTTTCGCCTGCCACAAAATCGCTTCCTGTAATTCCTTTTCATTCGTCGCAGGAACGCTGATGATGGACGAAAAAACAGAAGAGATTGGGAGCGCGGCGATCGTGAGCTTCGTCGCGCACTTCGCCTTCTGAATCATCTTCTTCATGAACGCGCCGACGAGGGCCGAATCCTGGTTCAACGCGCTCTCAAGATCCTGCGAGGGCAATGCGGCATACGCATACGTCACAAGGCGCGCGCGTCCCTTCTCGTTTTGAAGCTCAACGAGCTTGATGCCGGACGCGCCGATATCGAGACCGATATAACTTTGCTTGGTGTGCGCTGATGAAAAAAATCCCATAGAAATTAGAATGCGTCTTTTGGAGTGGGTAGAGCTTTGCCGATTTCCGACATTCCTGGCGGCGGATTCGCAACCGCGCGGCCGTCGAACGTGAACGTTTCCGCGGCGTAGATCGTGCTCCGATACGTGCGCTCGAGGTGGAATTGTCGAGCGGCCATGAGGCCGAAAATCTCGAGGCGTATCGGGTCAACCGGACCTATCGTACCGGTAGAGACGGCCTTCTCGACAAAAAACGCCCCGGACAATTTTCCCACACTTGCTCTAATAAAGACATTCCCGCCTGTCCCGTCCGTTTTTTTCTTTACGATCACGCCGAACGATGCAAGGTTGCGGATGCTCGTCGGCAGATCTTCCACGGCATAAACGACGTCTCCCGTAATCGTGAGATCCCCCTCAACAATCAGGAGACCGTCTCCGCGCGTCGTGCCGAGTCCGTTTTTGAACGTCTTCATGCCGAGCGTCGCATCGCCAGAAACGTGATAGACCTTTCCGCCGAGTATATCGTCGAGCAAACTCGTGATGTTTCCCGACGAAATTTTTTTCACAGGGCCGTACTGGCCGGCAAGAATCCCATCTACGTCCAAACTCCCGAGCGTTCCTTTATATCCGCCGCCTCCTGACGGTAAAATGTATGGAACCGCGGACTCCTCTGTGCATCCGGAACTGCTCTTCAGCCCCGTGATCGTTCCGACGGCCGTGAGACAGTAGGATGCAGTTCCTGACGCGACGCTGATGGATCCTTTCGAGTAGACGCTTCCGTACTTCGCGTCGACTTTTGCTGGCAGGCAGGATGGTTCAAACTTCTGACAGTTGATATCCGCAGCGCAATCCGCACCTCCGCCACCCGAGTCGTTATCGACGATATCATGACAACAGGCGAAAGATCCTTTGGGAACCAGCGTCGTGAGATTCACGCATAACGGTTCGCTTCCTGGCGGCGGAAGACAGAGTGGATCGATATCGGCGCATGCCAGGTCCGCACAGTCAAGGAGGCCATTGCCGTTATTATCTTTTCCGTCCCCGCACTTGCCCGCTTCGCTCAAAGCGCATCCGCCGTAGGGGCCGGCGCGACAGGAGGCCTCTTGGCAATCGATCAGACCGTTCACATTATTATCAATGCCGTCTGTACAATTCGGGTCGTTGTTTTCCTGGCAACTTACAGCGGTCGAGCACCCCGTATCCTGACAGTCAACTTTTCCGTCGAGATCGTTGTCGAGCGCATCCGCGCAATTTCCTGCTGTCGTGTTTTCCGGTGAAATGATTCTCACATTTTTAAAATCCATATACCCGAAACCAGTGCCATCCGAATTACCGTTCCACGCATACGATTCAAACGCGGGAGGCGGCGTCGGATTTCCGAAAAATCCAGTTCCGGTAACGTACTTTACGCTGTAGGGATAGGTGCTACCGCATGTGCCGGGATCCGTGCAATTAAGCGAAATCCATCCTTTATCCTTTTGATTACACACATTTGCCCAGCCGTGAACTTCAAGCGTTCCGAACGCCGGAGGAGGATCAATATGCGCCTCCATGGCTCCAACGGGCGGTACATTGCCGCACGAAGCGGGGACGGTCGAACAGGATTCGCCGAAGCAAATCCATCCGGCCGCATCGTTCCATGCAAACCCTTTGATTTTTCGCGTGACCGTGTCGAGCTGCAGCCCGTAGCTTCCACACGGCGGCGTTGCGCACGCACCCACGTTATCGCTGTTCGTGGAAATCCATCCGATGGGATCCGCCCAAATCCATCCACCGATGTTAAATGCCGGACCGTGGGATGCGAGCGCATTTTTTTGGTTGATGTCTCCAAAATGAATCGAACCGAGTATCATCCCGATCCCAAAAAAAACGACGAATCCTGAAAAAAGGTGTTGCCAGCGCCACAACCACGACGGTCGTTGAAACCGTCGCGAACAAGGAACTGAACTCGAGAAGGAGATTTTTTTCCGTCGAGGCATTGGTGATTCTATTGTAGCACATCAGCCGACTCTCTACCTTCCACGATCCATTGCCTCATTCGCAAGATTATCCGCGCGTTTATTTTGTTCACGGCGTACGTGGCGATAGGTGACGTGACCGCCGAGGCGCGTTTCAAGATTTTTCAATTGGAGATAGCGTTGCGCGAGTTGTGGATTCTTCACCTTATATTCCCCGTTCGCCTGGCGGACAAGCAACTCGCTATCCGTAATGACGATAACGGACGTCGCACCAAGCTCGAGCGCGCATTCGAGTCCAAGAATCACGGCGCGATATTCCGCCTGATTGTTCGTCGTCTCGCCGAGATATTTTGCGTGTTCTTCGAGAATCTTGCCGTTCTCGTCTTCAATCACAACACCGATGCCCGCGGGTCCAGGGTTGCCCCTTGCTCCTCCATCCGTACGGATCGTGAGTTTCATTTTTCTTTCGCCTCAAAGGGCAACAGGTCTTCGCGGATGAGCAATCGAGGCGATGTCGAATATCGCATCATCGCGTAGCTTGGTTGGTGAGAAAATCCGACGTATTCAACTCCTTTACCCATCATTCGTACTTTTTCCATCGCTGGAATCAAATCGGTATCTGAAGACACAAGGAGAGCCGAATCGTATCGGTTCTCATAGGCACCCGCCAAAAGGTCAACGGCAATTTGTACGTCTACGCCTTTTTCATGATACACGCCATCGTTCTTCATCATGTACCCGTGCTTCATCGTGAAACCTTGCTCGCGAGAAGTCAAATACGCGAACAAACGCTGTTGATCTCGCCGAAGTCGTTGTGCATGTTCATCTTTTTGGGCAGCCCGCACGGTGCCGATATAGTATCCTCTGAAAACAATGCTGCGATCCCGTGCCAACCAGACAGCCAATCCTGCATAGTTGAAACTTAAAAGTCGCTGGATCCGGAGTGAGCGTAGTTTGAAATAGGTATTGCCTCCATCAAAAAATACTGCAATGCGGGGGAGTGACTCATTCATATCAGAGAACTAAACACCCGCCGTGTCCCTTGCGGGTCCAGGGCGGGGGGGTTTAGATAGTTCAATGATAGCATATAGATAGCGTGCGTCAAGATCGACTGATTGGTTTCACCCTTTCTCAAACCCTCCAGCTTGGATGTTCCACAACTTTTGATAGACGCCGACCTTCTGTAACAACTCGTCATGCGTTCCCGTGTCAACGACCTTCCCCTCTTGCACGACGATGATGCGATCCATCTGCATGATCGTGGAGAGGCGGTGCGCGATGACGATGACGGTTTTGTTTTTCATGAGCTCGCGCAGCGCGTCTTGGATGAGTGATTCTGATTCGGAATCGAGCGATGATGTGGCTTCGTCGAGAACGAGGATCGGCGCGTTTTTTAAGATCGCTCTTGCGATCGCCACACGCTGGCGTTCGCCGCCGGAAAGCTTGATGCCTCGTTCGCCGACGAATGTGTCATACCCATGCGGCGCTTGTTGGATGAATTCATGCGCGTGCGCTTTTTTCGCAGCGGCGATCACTTCCGCATCTGTCGCGTCGCGTCGTCCGTAGCGAATATTTTCTTTCAGCGTGCGGTGAAAAAGAATGGGATCCTGTGGCACCAATGCGATGGCGTTGCGCAGACTCTCTTGCGTCACGTCCGCGATGGATTGGCCGTCAATGAGAATTTTTCCGCGATCAACGTCGTAAAAGCGGAAGAGCAGTTTGACGACGGTTGATTTTCCAGCGCCGCTTGAGCCGACCAACGCAACTTTTTCTCTCGGTGAAATCATCAAATTGAACTCATCGAGCACACGACGCGTCTGGCTGTAGTTGAAAATGACATCTTTGAATTCGATTTTGCCCCGAGAGACGACGAGCGGCTTGGCGCGGCGTTTGTCTTGAATGTCGTACGGCGTCTGAAGAATGTCAACCATTTCTTTGGCATCGGCAACTGATTCGTTAAGATTGCGCAATAACCTTCCAAATTGATTCAACCTCGCGAATAACGCCCCAAGATATCCTTGAAAAAGAACGAAATCGCCAACGGTCAACTTTCCTTGCGACCAAAGACCAATGGCAAAATACATAACTCCAAACTCGATGAAAATCATGAAAAGCCACTGAATCCCAGTGTTGATATCGGCGAGACGCCATGTGAACCTTCTGATGCGACTCAACTCATTGGTGACCTGCGAATAGCGACGATTTTCGTCCGCATATCCTGAAAAGAGTTTGACGTTGACGCTGTTACTAATGACATCGGAGAGAACGGCTGTGGATTCCGAATCCTTTTCCGCGCGCTGTGCGTCATATTTCAGTTTCCAAAGAGAAAATCGATAGTTCACAAATGCGAATACAAGAATCCAAAGGAGTATCAGACCGGCGATCAGATGACTGCGGGTGCCGATGATGACAACACCGCCAATGATCGAAAGAACCAGTGGAATAATTTCAAACAGAAAGGTGTCCGTTGTTACATCGTATGCACGCGAGAGTCGGCTAATGCGACGTGCGAGCGAACCAGTGAAAGTATTTGTAAAGAATTGATACGAATGTCCAATGAGATATCGAAAAGACGACTGTTCGATCTCAGCCATCACGCGAGAGCTCATTTCCTGTGTACCCGTGGCACTTATTCGATAGGCAATCCAAACAATAAAACGAAAAATAAAAATCCAAATAAGAAGCTGCAAGAGTATGTGTAGCGCCTGTACGGGATCTACACTTTTCAGATTAACAAGTGCGTCAACAAAAAGTTTATATACCCATGGGAGAACGAGATCGTTCCCTATTTCTGAAATAAAGACGCCGGGAATAATAATAAACAAATACAATTTGTGCCGACGAACGTGTTGCCAAAAAACGCGGAACACTGCCCGCGTCGTTGAGGTCGCTTGAATATTGGATGCCTTCATTTCGTCCAAAGATTTTATCACCTCGAACAAAAATCTATCAGCTTACACTGTATCTCCCTCCTCCCATTCCACTCGTTGACGCCCACATCATACACGACATCGATCTGTTTTCCGATTTCGATCTCGCCCGCGCGATCGCCGAGCTTGAAGCCGATGAATTTTTCATTGCGGCCGGATGGCGCGCGGAGCGTCATGCGGAGATGGTTCCGATCCTTGCCGATGAGATCGCAGGAGACGACCGTGAGGCCGCGCGAAACGAGGAGTGGTTTTCTATTTCCTTCGCCAAACGGCTCAAATTGTTTGAGTGTCTCGATGAGCTGCCACGTCACGTCGTCAAGCGCGATCTCCGCATCGATGTCGATCGTCGGAATGCAATCCTCCTCGGTGAGACACGATGCGGCGTGAGCGTGCAATCGCTCGACGAAGAGCGGAAGATGGTCATCAACCGTAAATGAAAAGCCGCACGCCTGCACATGCCCGCCCGCGCGAGAGAGAATCCCCTCGCCCGCGACTTTGACTGCTGCCGTGATGTCATATTCCGCAAACGATCGACCTGATCCGATCCATTTTTCTCCATGTTTCCCGATCGCGATCGTTGGTTTTCCTGTCTTGTCGAGATATCTTCCGGCGATGAGACCGACAAGAGATGGGGACCATTGATCTGACCAGAGGGCGATAAGACGTTGTGTAGGGGCGTGATTCATCACGCCCTTTTGTTCGGGCGCAATACATTGCGCCCCTACAATTTGCATCTCCGCCTCCCCCATCATTTTCGCCGCGGCTTGTTGCCGCGCGCGATTCTTCGACTCAAGTTCGCGCGCGAGCCGTATCGCCTCTTCGTCATTCTCCGCAAGAAGGAGACGCAATGCAAGCGATGCATGATCCATGCGCCCAGCCGCATTGATGCGCGGCCCGAGACCGAATCCGATCGCTTCCGTGTCAATCTTGCCAAGCTCATATCCGGCGATATCGATCAGCGCGCGCAATCCCGGACGTCGCGTCTTGTTTATCACTTTGAGACCGAACGTCTCAAGCACGCGATTCTCTCCGACAATCGGCACCATGTCTGTCACCGTCGCGATAGACACGAAATCGAGCAACCATTTTTCCCAACCTACAGGAATCTCAATGCCGCGAATACGCGCCTCGATGCAAAGCGCGCATGCGAGTTTCCACGCAACGCCGACCGCCGCGAGATGCGGAAACGGATACGTTTCGCCGGGAAGTTTTGGATGAATGAGAATGCCATTCGGGAGTTCGTCGCCAAATTGATGATGATCAACGATGATGGTGTCAATGCCGAGTGATTTTGCGAGCGCGATCTCTTCCACGTTCGCGATGCCACAATCAACCGTGATGATCAGATTCGTGCCGCGTTCGTGAAGATATTGAACACTTTTAGTGTTCAATCCATATCCTTCTTTGTCGCGATGAGGAATGTAGGAGTCTAACCACACACCCTTCTCCCCCTCCTCTTGAATCAAGAGGATGGGGTTGGGGGAGGAGTTACGAAAGCACTGAATGATCTCTGTCAGCGTCGTCATCAAAACCGCGCTCCCGCACACGCCATCCGCGTCATAGTCGCCGTGGATCGTGATGCGTTCGCCGTTCTCGATCGCACGAAAAACGCGCTCGACGGCCTGCGGCATCTGTCGGAAGAAAAACGGATCATGGATCCCACGATCCCAGTTCGGCGACAAAAACCCGTTAATATCTTCTTGAGACGTGATGCCTCGATTGGCGAAAAAAATGTCAGCGAGCGACTTTCGACTTTCAGACGTTACGACTTTGGACTCTTCATTTTTGATTTTCCATCGTTTTTGCATGCAGTGATCTTGACATACAGGAGCGTTTTGTTACATGTGGACAAACCCTTAATCCAACAAACCGATCCGTCGCAGATCTTCGTCGTTCCATCTCGTCGCCCGCAGGAGTGAATGCAACATCGCCTTACCAAATGTCGCACCGGAACGATGAAACGCAACCGTTACCTGACGACCATCCGCGTTTCGGTATCGAAGGTGGTTCCCGCGAGTTCGATCCAAGTAAAACCCCTCTCGTTCCAGCGCACGGATGAATTCGCCAACCGTAATCCCCCGAAGTTCTGGACGAGTCATGCTCTCACAAGAATTGTTGCTTGCGTTGGAGATGTCGCGGAAGGAACAGGGATCGCGTTTCCATACTCACGCAGCCCTTCAAGATGAAGCGTGGCAGCTTCTTGTCCGTTTACGATGGCTTCCTCTTGTGTCGTTCCCCATGTTACGCACCCCGGAAGATCCGGAAAAACAACAGACCACGTCCCGTCCTCTTCGTGCAGAACATCGGCCGGAAAGGCATATGTACGCATCGCTTCATGCGCTAGAGCATACTGCATATTGACTTTTTTATGTTATCATGAAATCTGTGCCCCTGACAAAGGACTTAGTCGATCCACACATCTCATGTGGATTTTTGTCTATTCGTATCAGTAGATATAAAAACGCCGGCGATTGTTTTTTTGCAGTCGTCGGCGTCTAGGTCTTAACGAAGCAGCGCTTTGAGAACCCTCCCATAGAGATCCTCGACAATCTGCTTTTGTCGTTTGCCCATCGTTGCGTAGTTGTCGAGGCCGGGCACTAAAATTTTTGACGTGACTGCGATGATGCTGCCCTCCTTCGGTCGCGCAAGATGTTCAAAGATAAAACGTTCCAATGACTCTCCTTGTCGAAACAATCGCGTGCGAATCGGAAGGACATTCATCTCAAAAAGACCCCGCAAACGGCGCGAGTAAAAATAAAATGGTCGAAATGGCGACAAATCCGATCACGATCTTCCAGAGTGTTTCAATGGTCTTCTTTTTCATAGAATCTTGTGAGCTCGCATGTCTTTCATGCAGGGTGAATCAAAGAATCTGCGTGTTGCTCCTACGAACGTTTCAATACCTTAATAAACACATCATTCGGGATTTCAACTCGGCCCACGCCCTGCTCAAGCATGCGTTCTTTGCCCGCCTTCTGTTTCTGTAACAGTTTGGACTTGCGCGAGTAATCTCCTCCGGACATTTTTGCGAGAACGTCCTTACGATACCCCGAAATCCGTTCCGAAGCAATAATCTTTGCACCAATCGCGGCTTGGATTTTGATCACGAACTGCTGACGCGGCAATGATTCTTTCAAGATGTTCACGATCTCCCTGCCACGGCGCGTCGCTTCCTCTTCGTGAATGAGGATGGCGAACGCGGCGACCGGTTTTTCGGCAATGAGAATGTCGAGACGGAGGATGGGCGCGGATCTGAATCCGATGAATTCATAGTTCAGTGACGCATACCCGGACGACGCGCTTTTCAGTTTGTCGTGGAAGTCCACGATCACGGATGAGAGCGGCATCTCATAGTGGAGCACGGCGCGCGTGACGTCATAGTACTCCGTCGTTGTGTAGATGCCGCGACGTTCCGTCACGAGCGCCATCACGTTCCCGATGTATTCCGTGGGAGTGACGATGTCGACTTTGACCCACGGCTCACGTGTTTCGCGGAGGTGGGACGCATCCGGAAACGCTTGCGGAGACGTGATGACTTTTTCCTCGCCGTTCGTGAAGGTGATTTCATACGCGACAGATGGCGTTGTGACCACGATGTCCATGTTATGCTCGCGCCGCAGACGCTCTTGAACGATTTCAAGATGGAGCATGCCGAGGAGTCCGCATCGAAATCCAAAACCGAGCGCGATCGAATGTTCCGGCTCAAACGCAAGCGCCGCATCCGAGAGTTTTAGTTTCAGAATTGCATCGCGAAGCCGCTCATATTCATTCCCCTCTTTGGGATAGATGCCTGCATACACCATCGGCCGAACCTCTGCATAACCCGGCAACGCAACGACGTCCGACGTGATGATGGTGTCTCCCACGCGCACCGCGCCAATGTCTTTCAATCCTGTCACAACGTAGCCGATCTCTCCAACTTCGATCTGCGGGGTGCTGACGGACTCTGGCTTCAGATAACCGACTTCGAGCGCAACGCTTTCCGATTGCGTCGCAAAAAATTTGATTTTTTCGTTTTGACGAAGCGCGCCGTCCACGACGCGCACGTACGCCACGACGCCTTTATACTCATCATACTTTGAATCAAAGATCACCGCACGAAATGGTTTGTCATGATCCCCTTTCGGCGGCGGAACATCTTTCACGATGCGTTCGAGGATCTCCGGCACGCCCGCGCCCGTTTTACCGGATGCAAGGAGGATATCTTCGCGTGTGCAGCCAATGAGACGGACGAGCTCTTCGGCGCGGCGTTCGACGTCCGCGTTCGGGAGATCAATCTTATTCAAGATGGGGATCAATACGAGATCCTGTTCGAGCGCGAGATAGAGGTTTGCGATGGTCTGCGCTTGTACGCCCTGCGTCGCGTCCACGAGGATGAGCGCACCCTCGACCGACGCGAGAGATCGCGAGACTTCGTATGTAAAGTCAACGTGCCCGGGCGTATCAATGAGATTTAATTCGTACTCCTGCCCATCGTTTGCGCGATACGTCATCCGCGCGGGCTGAAGCTTGATTGTGATTCCGCGTTCGCGCTCCAAGTCCATCGTATCCAACATTTGCTCTTTCATCTTTCGTGCATCGATCGTCCCCGTAACTTCAAGCAACCGATCCGCAAGCGTGGACTTGCCGTGGTCAATGTGCGCGATGATGCAAAAATTACGGATGCGGGATTGATCCATCACGCCACAGCATGCAATAAAACCCGCTACTTGGCAACGCAGGGTAAGAAAAAAAATGGATCGAAGGGGACGCGTCGGAGTACCAACGCGCGTCCCCTTCGATCATTCAGACAAGTAGGTGCCCTAGGCGGCCGGTGCCTCCCGACTAACCCAGATCGCCTCGGTTTCCAGCACGTCGCTGTACTGGCCGGATCCGGGCGCGGTCTCGACGTCGCCGTCGAGCATGAGAACGCAGAAGAGCTGCACCTTCATCAGGCTGCCACCCGACGTGAGCACATGTGAGATGGTTTGCCTTGCGAGTGTCTCAAGCGTGTTCAGTGCCTTGTGAAACTGCGCAGCTTTCCGGCCGTTTCGGCTAACGCCTGTAAAACGAAGCTCGACACCGATTTGTCCGTTGACGCACACGGTGCGATCAGGCTCCTGGACGTAGAACTCGGCTGGTCGCTTG
>CAYHYU010000019.1:0-14601 GCA_964360885.1 uncultured Gammaproteobacteria bacterium
ATCTAGAATGATTCCCTTGGGATTTTTTGTGAGAATTTCGGCTGCGGCCGCGCGAAAAAGATCCGTCGTGTCCTGATTAAAATGCGTGATTTCGATGCGCACGATTCCGTCTTTCAAGTATTTCACGCGTACGCTTTTGACGATAATGGTCTGGCGGACGATCACGATATCGGACGTCGTGAGCGATTTTTTGACACGACCGCGCCGATCTTTTTCGCTTTTGATCCTCCCAATGGTGAGCGTGACGGAACTTCCCGCGTTGCCTCGAATGAGCATGACCGCTTTCTCGACGGGCATTCCCCCCGTCTCTTGGCCGTTGATTTTGAGAATGAAATCACCGGCCCGGATCCCTGCTTTTTCCGCAGGCATGTCTGCGAGCGGCGCGATGACTTGAAGCTGGTCGTCTTTCACGCCGATCTCCGCGCCGATCCCTTCGAATTTTCCTTGAAGCGATTGCGAAAATTCCGCCGCGATTTTGGGTTCAAAGAACACGGTATACGGATCCCCAAGCGACGCGGCCATGCCGCTGATCGCGCCATAAAACAATTTTTTGTCGTCGATCGGCTGTTTGTAATATTTTTCTTTGAGGATCCGCCACACATCCCAGAACTCGTTGAAATCCGAATCAAGTTCAATATCCGTCGGCGCGGCGGTTCCAATTCCGTTGAGCGTGCTCGCAAACGATGACGTCGTTGCCCATGCGCGCGTTCGGAGGCGGGATGCCATGACGTCAGAGGACGAATGTGGACGTCCGACGAAAAAACCAGCGCCAAACGCACTGATCAGGGCGAGGAGAATCAACACGCGCCGTCGGAACGCCCGGCGGCTGTTCGCACGTTCATCTTGCATGGTACGATGATACGCATCACGCCGCGTGCCGTCAATCCTCAACATGGTCGTTCCATTTCATCGCCGGATCCTTCCGTGGATTTTTGCCGCCGTCTTCATCGTCGTGGCGCCCGTGGTCATTTTTTATACGTCTGGATACCGATGGAACGAAAAAAAAGGGCGCGTTGAACGAAACGGAACCGTCATCCTCGATTCCTCGCCGCGTGATGCGCGTATTCTCATGGATGGGATACCGGTCGGCAAAACGCCGCTCACGTTGCAGGATGTCGCTCCCGGCTTCCACCGGTTTACGATCGCGTCACAGAATTTTTTTCCATGGGAAAAAACGTTCGATGTCCAGCCGGAACGCGTGACGTTTGCGCATCGCGTGCGGTTGTGGAAAAAAAGTGCGCCTTTTCTCATAGACGAATCACGCGCAATCGTTGGCCTCTCGTCATCCGATGACGAGCGAGAGCGCATTGAGTTTGAAGATGGCACGACAACGGTCGCGGCGATCACAGACACGTTCCGCGATGAACGAACACGCATCTCCTTTGCTCGCCGCCTCTCGCCCCAGATCCGCAGCCGATGGTCGTCTGACCATCGGCATGTCCTCATCGAGTCGCTGGGCTCACCGCCTGCCATTCTTGACGTTCGGAGCGATCATTCTCCCATGGAACTTCCACTCGCAGCGTACCGGTGGGAAGACGCGGTTCTCGTCGGCGTCGCAACGTCTGTTCGTGTTTCCATTGAATTTCCTTCGCGCCGCATCATAAAAAGAACGCTTCCGCATCACGTCGTGGATCTGTTTGACATGACGGAACTCCGCACTGCCACAGGAAGCGTCGAACGCGTGTATGTGCCACAGGCGAAGGGCCCGCGCGGATACGTCCTCCCGCATGGATCTTGGGTCTTCTGGGAACGGACGCGAACGCGCCTTCTCTTTCGTGACAGGGAACGTTGGCTCTCGTTCGCCGCATCCAATGGTTCTGCCGTGGTTCGCGAAGCGCGCGGGGATTTTTTACGGCCATATCGTTCACGGTCAGGTGATCGGTTTCTTCTCCTTCAAGGAGGCGAATTGTGGTTGTGGAACATGATCGACGATCCCGAGCTCCTCTATCGCCAAAGCGAACCGATCGTCGCCGCGGCGTGGCATCACGAAGGAGATGATGTTTTTTTTGCCACACGCACCGCGGTGTTCGCGTTGAATTTGGATCCGCGCGATGGCCGGCGCATCACGCCGCTCGCAAATTTCGATCGAATCCTTGACATGATTGTGTTCAAGAACGACCTCTTCGTCGCAGGGGCAAAAGACGGAAAAGAAGGGGTGTGGCAATTGCAGGTTGAATAACAATTTTCAGCTTTCGGAACCTCTGAAAAACGCGGCTCGACTGTCTTCGACGCCGAAGTTGATCTGCTCGTGCTTCCCTCGTCAACTCCTCGACGTATGTTTCCCGACGACGCTGTGCGTGTCGGGATCCCGACAACCCGCTACGCGGGTTCGTCGGGACAATACTTTACGTCTGCGTCGTTTCCTCTGTCCAGCACGTCGCATCGCAAGCGTTTTTCAGAGGTTCCTTCATTTGAGAGAAGATTTGTTCTTTTTCGATGTGGCGGCTATTGACACATTCTCTCTTTTGTGCTATACATCCATCGTCACATTCGCGAAACGAATCATTGTTTCGCATTACTCGTGACAAGGAGAAGTTCATGAGCACACAGGAGAAGTTTTTCGGTCTCACGTTGGTCGGCGATCTCGCAGAAGAGTCATGGCCAACCTATCTCGTGTTCCAGCCCGAATGGTGCGCAGAGGTCGCAATGTGCCTTATCCGGAACTGCGATTTCCGAGTCAAATGCCACGGACGCTCATACCAGGGCAGCTGCTCATTCGTACGGTTTATCGTCGGTGAGTCCTTCAGAAGTCGTAAGTGCGCGATCGACTTGGACGACCCGCCCGGTGTCGTGTATGTCCTTCAGGACAACGGTTCGGTCTGGAAAGACGACCTGACAACGCTTTCAGAGATCGTTCCGGTCAAAGCAATCACGCTCGGAGAGCTTGTCCGTGAAGGATACCTCGGGGTGATCAGGCATCTCGAGCTCGACCTTCCAGAATACCAGTATAGGGGAATTCCGGCGATGTAGACGCCGACCTCCTCGACGAGTAGGGGCGATCCAACGGGATCGCCCCTACATCTCACCACGCCTGCATGCAGGCGTGGTTTTCTTTTTACAATTCTACGCTCGCATGATCTCCGATGATGAGTTTGTGCCCGCGAGGTAGCGTCTCTTGATTTGACGTAATAGATGCGTGTCGTCCAATAATGGAATCCACAATCCGTTTTCCGGATTGGATCGTTGCTCGCTCCATGACAATACTGTGCTCGATTTCCGTATTGTGGAGCTCAACGCCGTCGCCGATTGACGTGTATGGACCGACGTATGCGTCAGAGATGCGACATCCAGATCCAATGACCACCGGGCCTCGAATGAGCACGTTTTCGTCAATGATCGTTCCCTCTTCGATACGAACTTTGCCCTGGATGACGCTTCCTTCAGCGATGGTTCCACGGTTCACCATCTCTTCAACGCGCATCTCGTCGAGCATGAGCGCGTTTCCCTCGAGGAGCGCGTCCGGCGTGCCCGTATCTTTCCACCACCCCGTAATTTCTTCGTGTCCGACGCGGCCGTTTTCGATGTACCACGTGATCATGTCCGTGATCTCATACTCGCCGCGAGCGGAGGGTTGCATGGTTTTGAATCCGTCAAAAAACTTATCGTTAAAGAAATAGATCCCCGTAATCGCGAACGGCGACGGCGGATCTGTCGGCTTTTCAACTGCGCGCTTCAGCGTTCCGTCCGGATTAAATTCTGCGACGCCGTAGCGGTTCGGATCTTTCACGCGTGAGAGGCCGATCAGGCAATCAAAGCCCTCCATCTCATAGCGCTCGCGAAGCTTGCGGATGCTTCCGACCATGATGTTGTCGCCGAGAAAAAAGACGAACGGGCCGCCGCGAAGATGCGGCTCCGCATTCGCGACGGCATGCGCAATCCCCCGCGCGCCACCCTCCTGTTCGATGTAGGTCAACGTCGCTCCGTAGCGTTCGCCGTCGCCAAATACGGCGCGCATCACGTCACGCTCGCCCGGATTGATGTTGATGAGAATGTCTGTAATCCCCGCCTCAACGAGTTTCCGGATGGGATATTCCAACATCGGGCGGTTCGCAAGCGGGATGAGTTGTTTATTGATGGTGTGGGTGATCGGCCGCATTCGGGTGGATCGTCCTCCAGCGGCAAGCAGGGCTTTCATGGCAATACCGTAGCTCGAATTGACAAGATGTTCAAGATATGGGATACACTCTCGCAACCTTACTTTGAGATGGATTGCAGTTCGTCGTATTCGCGATATGTGCCGTTTTGTATGTTCTTCCACCAGTCGACATTTGCCTTGTACCAGTCAATCGTTTTACGCAGACCATGGAGAAACGGCGTCTCGGGCGACCATCCGAATTCCTTCTCCGCTTTTGAAAAATCGATCGCGTATCTGCGGTCGTGACCCTGCCTGTCCGTCACGAATTCCATTCTCTCGCGTCCGCATCCCATCTCACGGAGAATTCGTTGCGCGATTTCACTGTTTGTCCGTTCTGAACGTCCGCCGAAACAATACGTCTCGCCCATTCGTCCGTGCCGCAACGCGAGATCGACGCCGCGGCAATGGTCCTCAACCGCAAGCCAATCACGAACATTCATTCCATCGCCGTAGATCGGAATTTTTTTGTTTTCAAGAAGATGTGTGATACAGAGCGGGATCAATTTTTCAGGAAACTGATACGGGCCGTAGTTGTTCGAACAGTTCGAAATCGTGACAGGAAGGGCGTGCGTATGCCACGCGGCGCGAACGAGATGATCAGCTGCGGCTTTTGACGCGCTGTATGGGCTGCGTGGATCATAGGGTGACGTTTCGCTGAACATGCCGCGCTGTCCCAGTGAGCCGAACACTTCATCCGTCGACACATGGTGAAAGCGCACGTTGCCGTTTCGGCGGCACGCATCGAGGAGCGTCTGCGTGCCCACGACGTTTGTCATCACAAAAGGTGATGCATCTTTGATCGAACGGTCCACATGCGATTCTGCGGCAAAATGAACGACAGCGTCTGCATGTTTCACGAGATCATCAACGATCGCGGCATCGCAGATATCGCCTTTCACGAATCGAAAACGCGGATCGTTTCTTACGGGCGCGATATTTTCAATATTCCCCGCGTAGGTGAGTTTGTCGAGCACAACAATCTCGTCCTCCGGATGCGCGGCGAGGATGTGATAGACGAAATTCGTCCCAATAAAACCGGCCCCACCTGTCACAAGGAGTTTCATGCAACTATTTCAACATACCCCTGATCTTTTCTGAAACCTCATGCATCACCCCCTCCGCATACGGCGTTCCGGGCCAATGCCTGAAACCGTCGTCCAACCGTCTCGGAATGATGTGGAAATGGAGATGCGGAATCACTTGCCCCGCAATCGCTCCATTGTTTTGTTCAAGATTAAATCCCGTTGTGTGGAGCGCGTTCGCGACGGCGTTTGCGACTTTTTGCGTTGCGACGATCAGTTTTTGCAGCGTGACTGGATCCGCGTCGTGAAATCCGTCTGAATGCTTTTTTGGCACAACGAGCGTGTGGCCCGGATTCGTTGGTTTGATATCGAGAAATGCAACGATGTCGTCATCCTCGTATACGATCGAGGATGGGATTTCTTTCGCGATGATTTTACAGAAGAGGCAGTTGGACATAGTGGAGGTTGCAAGGCACAGAATATCTCGACACCACCATTTGATCAAGGAACCTCTGAAAAACGCGGCTCGACTGTCTTCGACGCCGAAGTCGATCTGCTCGTGCTTCCCTCGTCAACTCCTCGACGTATGTTTCCCGACGACGCTGTGCGTGTCGGGATCCCGACAACCCGCTACGCGGGTTCGTCGGGACAATACTTTACGTCTGCGTCGTTTCCTCTGTCCAGCACGTCGCATCTCATCGTTTTTCAGAGGTTCCTCAATGTGATGAAGGAGGCGGGATCTCGTGAGATGCGGGACAGAGAATTGCGAGGATGGTCATGGCGCATGTGAGAAGGGCGATGCCCGGAATATCCGCATACGGCGTCACGAATCCGGGGATACGCGTCTCAACAACGATCGCGGCACTGACCCACGCTGTCATCGCGAGCGAGACGTGAAAGAGAAATCGTTTCATACTCGGTGCAAGGCGTTTGATAATTCTTGCCGCAGCGTGTGGAACCAATCGCGCAATGTTCGCGCGGGTCGACGATAGGTCACCGTCATGCGCCGCACGTCAACGCTGCCCTGCCGTTCCACGATGCCAGGAGCGGAAAGAACGAAACGGATCGCTCGAGCCCGCTCTGGAATCTGGAAATGAAACGTTGTGCGGAGCCATCCATCCTCGAGCGTTTGCGGAGGCGTATAGGGAGTCAACACGGCTTGAATCCCCTCTGTCGTGAGCCGTGTCGCGTCGGTAAGCCGATGCGGCATGGGTTCGAAAAATGCCTCCGGCGACACAGCCGCAAATCCATCCAGCACAATCTTTGCATCTCCTTTTGGAATGGTAAGTAAGACCGGCGACGTCTCCGCATCGTTGCGATGAACGCGAACGATCGTGTGCGTGCGAGAAATGGTCGCGTGCTGCGAACCGAGATGGATCGTTTGGATGCCTTCCGCATGGAATGTTTCGGCGGTGAAGTGGCGTGACGTTGTCCAGAGCCGATCGGGAAATTTCGTGTCCGAATAGCCGACCGTATCGCCGATGTAGACGCGCGGACCGATCACCCATCGTGAGCTCGTCGTGTCAATCGAACGGATGAACACATCATCCGAGGCGCTGAAGCTCACGCGATACACGCCGGGTGTGGCATGCGCAAGTGCAATCGTATGCGTCTGGACGACGCCCATTCTGCGTTCATAACCCACGCTTTCCGCATACATGCGGTCAACGAGTTCCTCCGTGCCTCGAAAGACGCGAATGGTGATCGCGTCGCTTCCGATTTTTCTGTTCACATCCTGAAAAGAAAACGTCACGCGGAGCGCCTGCCCCGCCGGCACAAAATAGAAATCGTGCGCGCCGCGGAGCGACACGCGAGCAGATGTGGTTCCGGCGATCGCATCTTTCAGAATCGGCATCGTGCTCGTCGAGCGCCACACGGCGAGCCCTTGCGGATTAGAATCGAGCAGTTGTTCGCGCGCGGCACCGGTCCGAACGAATCCGCGCACCGGCTGTTTCACGTGCGTCCATTCCGCGCTATGTAATTCTTTTGAATACAATGGCGCAAGCGTAAAGTGCGTTCCCTCGGGTACGCTCATTCCGAATTCAAGAAATGTTTGCCGAATGGGTCGATACTCGAGTGCGATGTCGACGGATTCGTATGGACCGGGAATGCGTGCGGCAATGTAGACGGGGTCACCCGTGATTCGTTGACCGATCCAGCCGTCGTGCTGTTGCCCGGGCGTTGTCGTCCGTTCGGACGGTAAAAACGTGAAAATCCAAGGACTTTTTCCGTCGACGCGCGAGTCGGCTACGAATATCCCTGACGGGGGAAAACGGAGATACACAAGCCAACAAAATCCCGTGATGGCGAGGAGCCATGGAAGCGCAAGAAGAGGTAGGGTGACGACACGAAGAATGGTCATGGTTGTTTTTCTAATGAATACAAGATTGATCCATTCGTGGTTGTTGCAATAACTGGCTTGAGTTTGACATTCTGCCACGCGAAAAATTCTTCTTGAGTAAGCGGATGAGGGGAAAAAACGTGAATGCGTGCGATGCGTTCATTCAGAAGGAGCGAACGAACAAACGTTGCGGGTGGAATTGGGCTTGTCACGAGCAGGGATGAAGGAAAAAAAATCTTATCGCCGCGATCAGACAAAACAACGACGTTTTCAGCGGTCGACGGGTGCCGCCCATTGATCAGTGCGAAAACATCCGTGCGAATGCGCAGATACTTCTCAAGCTCATGCCGCGCGGGAATCACGCTTTCATCCCCTCCTCGGAGCGCGAGATTCGTCCCCGCAATGGCGAGAAATACACTTCCCGCGATCGCGAGATGCCTCGGCGCTTTCGCCACGAGCACCCCCACGGCAAAAGACACGAGCACCGCCAGAGGGATCAAATACCGCACAAAAGAATTTCCAAACGATACGACGTTTACGCCCACGTGATCCTGATAGATTCCGTGACCGTAGATGAAGACGAGCGCGCCGAACGTCCATATGCCGACACCCAGATACGGCCGCGCATCTCGTTTTTTCCATACAACGGCGAACGCGGCGACAAGCGCAGCCGTCCATGGCCAGAGCATCTCCACAAGATAGAACCATACGTTCCGCATGACGTTCATCGGATGGATGCCGAATGGCCACTGAATCCGAGGCGAGGACGCAAGCGCGTTCGTTTCCGCATTCATCATGATGGCATTCGTGGCGATCGGATCACGCAAAAAATATCCCACCGCAAAAGGCGACCCATATGTTTTCCATGCGACGAATGATGTGAACGCAAGCGGAAGAAACGTCAAAAGGATGCAACACACGAGAGGCCGACCTTCGCGATGCTGCAGGCGATCCCGTCTGCATCTCCACGCAAGCGCAATCCACGGCAAGATCCATATGATCTCCGTCGGACGCATCGCAAGCGCACCTCCGATGCACATTCCTGCGACGCACCCACGAGGGATCGTGCGTCTCTCCCACAAAAGATAACACGCCCAGATCGTAAGGCAGACGACCGGTACATTCGCAAACAGTCCTCGATTCGCGTAGAGAATCACCGTTGGAAACGACATCCATGTCGCAATCGTCGCGACTTGTGATCGCCGTCCCCATCCGGCTGACAATCTCCAGAGCGGGTACGTCACGGAGATCGCAAGGAGCGGCGTATAGAGGATGAGTCCCCACTCACCGACAAATGTCCACACGATCGCGAGAAGCACGGGGAGCCCCAAAAATCCGACGGGCACCATTGCCGTCTCTTGCGTGACAAAACTTCGCGGATGAAGCCACGGAAATTCTCTCAACAGTTGATTGTGGACTCGCAGATCCCCTGCCTGCGCAAAGGTTCGGGCTGCAGCGGCGTTTGCCGTCTCGTCAGGGCTTAAAAAAATCGATGATCCAAGCGAGGGAATGACAAAAAAAAGCGTACTCTGGGCAAGTACGAGAAGAGTGAGGAGCGTCATTCTCATGTTCGATGAAATTATGCTATGTTGAAGCCATGTTGAGAAGCCCACCCATCGTGTTGCTGATCCTGTCGATGTTCACGAGCCAGATTTTCGCTTTTTCCGCCGAGGCGCAGATTCGGCTCGATCCTGGATTTGATCCGAATCGTGTTCTCGAAGATAGCGATATTTTTGACGTGAACGGTATGAGCGAAGAACGTCTCATCCGATTTCTTCGCATAAAAGGAACGCTTGCGGACGTCCGCGCGGCCGATATCGATGGCGTGCAAAAAACAGCGGCTGAAATCATTTGGCGCGTCGCGAGATCATACAAAATCAATCCGAAATATCTTCTCTCTCTGATGCAAAAAGAGCAATCGCTCGTCGAAGATCGAAATCCGTCGCAGGCGCAATTCGATTGGGCGACCGGATACGCCATCTGCGATGCGTGCAGCAAAAACGATCCCGCGGTTCAGGAATTCAAGGGATTCGCATCCCAACTCGAATGGGCCGCGAAACAGCATCGCGAAAAATATCTTCTTCAAATTCTTGCGAACGGTCGCACACGAGCGGGCAAGGCCGTGGGACAACCGATCGTCATCGACGGAATGACGGTTGTGCCTGTCAATAATGCCACAGCGATGCTCTACAGCTATACGCCGCATCTTCATGGAAACCTGAACATCTGGAATATCTGGCGGCGGTGGTTTTCGTTGAATTATCCCGACGGGACCGTTGTTCAAACAACATCCGGTGAACGCACGTATCTCATACGAAACGGGATCAAGCGGCCGTTTGCTTCTCCCGCGGTTCTGCAATCGCTTGTGGATCCGGATCGCGTTCTTCGCGTCTCCGAAACGGAACTTTCAGGATATCCGGACGGTCCGTCGATTCGTTTTCCAAAATACGCGTTGCTCCGCGATGCCAAAAAGCGAATCTGGCTTTTGACCGGAACGGCAAAACGGCGCATTCAGGATATGAAGGCGTTCCGAAAATTCGGATTCAACGAGGACGAGATTGAAGAGGTTGATGACGCGGATCTTGCGGAGTATTCCGTTGCGACGCCAATCACCATCAAAACAGAATTCCCGCAAGGCGTTGTGATGAAGGAACGCGACTCAAAAAAATACTGGTACATCGAAAACGGAACGAAACGATTGATCAAGGACAAAGTATTTCTAGCGCTCTACTTTGCCGGACGAAATTTTAAGACCGCATCCGTACAAAAACTCGCGTCCTTTGCCACCGCGGATCCGTACAGGTTTCATGACGGAGAACTTGTCCGAGGAAAAACGTCAAGCGCGGTCTCGGTGGTAGAAAATGGATCGCTTCGGCCCATCCCATCCGCGGAGGCATTTGACACGTTCGGATGGAACTGGAAGAACGTCGTCATGGTTCCCGACGCTGTGTTGAAAGAGTATCCTGTCGGTGATCCGCTTGTGCCGACTTCCCTTGTGCGAGCATCTCTTCCGGATGGATCTTCCACAACCACAACCCCATTAACGTCCCTATGATCGTCTTCGCGGCCATTGTGCCACATTCACCGCTTCTTCTTCCATCCATTGGAAAGGAACATCGCGAAAAAATTGGATGCACGCTTACAGCGATTCAGGAAATCGAGCAGGCCTTGTATCTCGTAAAACCGGATACGATTTGCATGATCGCGCCGCACGGCATTCGGTATACCGATGCGTATAGCGTGAACTTGTATGAAAAATATATCGGAACGTTCAAAACATTCGGCGATTTTTCGACGACGGTCACCGCACAGAGCGATTTTCTCCTCATCGACCACTTGCAGCGCAAACTGCGCGAAGAAAACGTCCCATTCACGCTCACGTCAAATGAAGAGATTGACTATGGGTTCAGCGTCCCTCTGTTTTTTCTGACGCCGCATCTCTTCAATTGGAAATTCATCCCGCTAACGCCATCGATGCACGATGGAAAGTCGCATTATGATTTTGGCGCGCAACTCAAACGCGTCCTCCATGCGGAACAGCGGCGCGTCGCGGTGATCGCGAGCGCGGATCTTTCACACAAAGTGAGCGATGAATCGACGGGTGGGCCAAGCGAGCATGGGATCGCATTCGATGCGGCCGTGTGCGAGTCGACATCAAAAAATGATGCGCAGGCGTTGTCTGCGCTTGGTCCGGAGATCGTCGAAAACGTCGCGCAATGCGGCTACCGCCCAATCATGACTCTTCTCGGCACGCTTCACGAGCTCAATGTCACGCCCAAGCAATTATGCTATGAAGCGCCGTTTGGCGTGGGGTATCTCACTGTGAGATACGATGTGGCGTAATGGGACGTCATTTCATCACGGTGGTCCCATCCATTCGCTCAATTCCGGGGGTGGAAGAATTTGATTACGCCATCCCGTCGAACGCAAATATCCAGATTGGTGATGTGATTCACGTCCCATTTCGCTCGAAGTGCGTTCCCGGAATCGTCGTCGCGATACGAGAGACAAGCATGCATGCGGACCGCGCGATTTTTCTTGACGACCCTCATGTCTTGTTGCGCCTTCCTCCCGCGACGGTCGCATTGCTCCGAGAGACGTCGATGCGATGTTTTTCATCCCTTCCGTCCGTTTTTCATTCATGGATTCGTCAGGCGCCGAAACGAATCGAGAAACGTCTGACGTCCCGCCCGCATGCAGGCATGGTCGGGCGTCGCAGCAGGCAAATATCACTTCCGCACACGCACGAGCGTTTTTTCGTTGATCGCTGGGGCGGAAAGAATGGCCTCATTGCAGAAGCGAAAAAATCTGACGGGCGCGTGTTGATTCTTACGCCATGGAAGGCGCGTGCGGATCATCTCGCAATCATTCTCAAGACAAAATCTCTCCATGCGGATCTTGCCATGACGGCGGGTTGGAATCGCGTCAGCGGCTTTGTCACTGGCGAGAACAGGATACTCGTCGCGACGCGCATGGGTGCATGGCTCTCATCCGTGGCCGATACGGTGTTGATCGATGAACCGGAAAATGACGACTACAAACAGGATGAGCTTGCGCCACGCTATGACGCGCGATGGATGGTTGAATGTTCGGCTCGTCTTCGTCCGGATGTGCGCGTTGTGTCGTATGGAACGACTCCGCGATTGGGAGCGGCGATTCATGCATCGTTCGTCCCAGAGATTCACGCGGCCATCGCGATTGAACAATGGAGAAAACGTTCCGGTTCATCCATCGAGCTGCTCTCGCCGAACACGGTTCAGGAAATCGAATCGGCAGTAGCGGACGGAATCGCCGTTTCGATTCTCCATCCCATCCGCGGCATGAGGAGCCGCGTCTCGTGTTCTGATTGTCGTTGGAGCGCTTCGTGTCCGGCATGCGGATGGAATCTTTCGCTCGGCGAGCGGCACACGTTGTGCAAGCGATGCGGCAAAAAAGCAGATCTTCCGCTCTCCTGTCCGTCGTGCGGCGGAACGGATTTTTCGCGAGGCCTGCCCGGCATGGATCAGTTGCAAAAACGCTGCGACGCGCATTTCGGTCATGATCGCGTTCGTGTGGTTGATCTGTTGGGGTTTGAAAGCGATGCCCGATCCCTCGTTGTCATCACCGATCTTTCGCTCCTCGCCGGCGCCACGGAGGACATTCGTCGACGAGAGCGGCTCATCATCGCATGGCGCCGCGTTGCAGCTGCGTGCGCAACGATGGACGCGCGCCTTCGTGTTCAGGGATCGGAGGAGCTTGTGGCGGAATGCCGATCGTGGCTCACGGTCGACGGATTCTCCGCCGCGTGGAAAAAAGAATATCTCGAGCGCCGAACGTTTGGTTTTCCACCGGCAGTCCGCCTCGTAAAATTCCTCTGTGATGGAACGATGGATTCCGCGCACACGGTTGTTCGTGATCTGCGTGCGTTCGCCACGGGCGAATGGAGCGTGAACGGCCCGTACCCGGTTCCCTATCGCTCGACGACGCGGAAGCCGCGATACGTGATGCATCTCATCGGCCCTCTCTCGAGCGCGCCGCCTGTTTCACGACTCTCAACGACGCTGTGCCACATCGACCTTGACCCTATTGCGTTCTTCGAGTAACATGATTGATTCATGTCGAAGCCGTTGCCGCTCGTCACGATTCCGACTCCATCGCTCCGCGAGCGGTCCGTTGACGTTGATCCGAAAAACATTGGCACGCCGGAATTCCAAACGTTTCTTGACGATCTGATTGAAACAATGTTTGTCGAAGACGGAGTCGGAATAGCGGCTTCGCAAGTCGGCAGAAACATTCGTGTATTCATCGTGAAGGAAAAGGGAAAAGGCATCGCATATATCAATCCGAACGTCACGCCGCTCACGGATCTCACCGAAAAAAGCGAGGAAGGATGTTTGAGCGTTCCCGGCACGTTTGGCGCGAAAGATCGTCCGTACGGCATCGTGAAGCGCGCATCAAAAGCACATGTGATGTCGCTCTCGCGACATGCGCGTCGTATCGAGTTTGACGTACAAGGATTTCTCGCCATCGTGTTTCAGCACGAAATGGATCATTTGAATGGAGTGTTGTACATTGATAAGCTCGAAACGGATGTATAAAATTCTTTTTTTTGGAACCTCGGAATTCGCCGTCCCCTCTCTCGAGGCGTTCATTCATGATGCGCGCTTTCAGATTCTCGGCGTCGTGACACAACCAGATCGTCCGGTTGGACGACATGCGCAGATGACGCCATCGGCGGTGAAACGGTTCGTTGTAGGGGCGCAGCGCGCTGCGCCCCTACAGGACGTGCCCATCAAGCAACCCGAAAAATTACAAGACGAACCATTCGCCTCATGGATCCGCGAGATTGGACAGACATGCGATGCTTTTGTTGTTGTGTCGTATGGAAAAATTTTGCCGCAATGGCTTCTCGATCTGCCAAAACACGGCGTCGTGAATGTCCATCCTTCGCTCTTGCCGCGTTGGCGAGGAACATCGCCAATCCATGCCGCGATTGCGGCAGGAGATGCTGTGACAGGCGTGACGATCATGAAAATGGATGCGCTGATGGATCATGGACCCATCCTCGCGCAACAAGAAGAGACGATTCGTCCGGACGACACGGGAAAATCTCTCCACGATCGTCTCGCCGAGCTTGGCGCGCAGATTCTGCCAGAGACGCTCTCAAGCTATGTCGCAGGAAATCTCGAACCGACGGAACAAGATCACGCGCAGGCGACCCATTGCACGCTTCTTACGCGCGATGACGGACGTCTTGATTTCACCAAAACCGCTACAGAACTCGAACGTTTGATCCGTGCGTATGATCCGTGGCCCGGAACGTGGATGGAATACGACGGAAAGCGTCTCAAAATCCTCGCAGCGCACGTCGGATCACGAAATATGACAAAACAGCCCGGTGAGCAATTTGTCTACGATGGCGTTCCGTCTATTACGTGCGCTAACGGAACGACCCTCGTGATCGAACGAATGCAATTAGAAGGAGCAGACGCGATGAACGGCGTAGAATTTCTTCGAGGCCATATTTGGTAATGAATACTAAAAGTGATCATTCGGGTATCTCATCTAGGGAACCTCTGAAAAACGCTTGCGATGCGACGTGCTGGACCGAGGAAACGACGCAG
>CAYHYU010000020.1:0-593 GCA_964360885.1 uncultured Gammaproteobacteria bacterium
CTCCGCGGAAGAAAAGCTGCTTCGGGCGATTTTCGGCGAAAAGGCGCGTGATGTCCGCGATTCCTCGCTCTATCTCGAACACGGCGAACATGGCAAGGTCGTGGGCGTGACGGTCTTCTCGCGCGAAGCAGGCGACAAACTCCAGCCGGGCGTCATCAAGCAAATCGTCGTTTCCGTCGCGGATTTGCGTAAAATTCAAGTCGGCGACAAGCTCGCGGGACGACATGGAAACAAGGGCGTCGTGTCGAAAGTCGTACCCATCGCAGACATGCCATTTACGGAAGATGGAACGCCGGTCGACATCATCCTTTCGCCGCTTGGCGTCGTAAGCCGCATGAACCTCGGTCAGATTCTCGAAACGCATTTGGGGCTCGCCGCGAACAAGCTCGGCTACATGGTCGCGACGCCGGTGTTCGACGGCGTGCCAGAGCACGTCATTCATGAAGAGCTCGCAAAAGCCGGATATCCGGAAGACGGCCGCATTCAACTCTACGACGGTCGTTCGGGCGAAACGTATGATCACCCATCAACGGTCGGCTACATTTATATGTTGAAGCTGAACCACATGGTGGAAGATAAGATTCACCAGCGAT
>CAYHYU010000020.1:603-14529 GCA_964360885.1 uncultured Gammaproteobacteria bacterium
GCTCATCACGCAACAGCCCCTCGGCGGCAAGGCGCAATTCGGCGGCCAGCGCTTCGGTGAAATGGAAGTATGGGCGCTTGAAGCATACGGCGCTGCGCATACGCTCCAAGAGATTCTCACGATCAAATCTGACGACGTGCCTGGCCGCTCGAAGGCCTACGAGTCCATCATTAAGAACGAGCCTATTCGCAAAGTGAATGTGCCGGAATCCTTCAACGTGCTCGTGCGTGAACTCAAAGGACTCTGTCTTGATGTGGAACTTCTCAAAGAAGGGAAGCAAATCATGGAATCTTCGCCGAAGCCAGAACAATTTCGTTCAAAACCCGCGCTTATAAACCCAACGGAGCCCGACTGGGGGCCTGTTGACGGTGATCACTCTTCACGACGAATCGTATGACGTTTTTTCAATCCGAAAATATTAAGACGTCGGACTTCGACGCCATCCGACTCCGAATCGCATCTCCGGAGACGATCCGTGGGTGGTCATATGGCGAAGTGACGAAGCCGGAAACGATCAATTATCGCACACAAAAGCCCGAGAAATCAGGTCTCTTTGCCGAGGAAATTTTTGGTCCGTCAAAGGACTGGGAATGTTACTGCGGCAAGTATAAGAAAATTCGGTATAAAGGAATCATTTGCGACAAATGCGGCGTGGAAGTGACGCACTCCCTCGTGCGCCGCGAACGGATGGGGCACATTGAACTTGCGGCTCCCGTCACGCATATCTGGTTTCTTCGCGGCGTACCGTCGAAAGTCGGAACCGTGCTTGACATGTCCGTTCAGGCGCTTGAAAAAGTGATTTACTTCGCAAGTTTTATCGTGACGGACATACATCACGAACTGCGTCAACAGGCGATCGAACAGATCCGGACGGAATACAAGACGAAACGCAAGCAGATCGATGTCGAATATGAACGCGACACCAAGCGCGTGAACGACCGCGCCGGAGAGAAAGGTCTTGATGCGGATGTCGTCACGTCCGAGCTCGACAAACTTCAGGGCACGAAGGAACGCAAAACAAAGGAATTGGAAGAAGATTTTTCGATTGCGGACAAAGAGCTCAAGGAACTGAAGCTTCTTAAGGTCATGAGCGAGAACGAGTACCAGGAACTCTCGTTGAAATATGGCCACGTATTCGAAGCGAAAATCGGGGCGGAAGCGGTCGACGAGCTGCTTCAGAAGATCGACGTGTCCGCGACCTTAAAAGTGCTCCATGCGGAATTGAAGACCGCATCGGACGCGAAAAAGGATCGTATTGTGCGTCGGTTGAAGTTGCTCAAATCTCTTTCGCTCCAGTCGATCGCTCCGCATTGGATGATTTTGAAGGCGGTCCCCGTGATTCCGCCTGACCTTCGTCCCATGGTCGCGCTCGACGGCGGCCGATTTGCGACGTCGGACTTGAATGATTTGTATCGCCGCGTGATCAATCGGAACAACCGCTTGAAGCGCCTCATGGAACTCAATGCGCCGGAGGTCATTACGCGAAACGAGAAGCGAATGCTTCAGGAAGCCGTGGACGCGCTCATCGATAACTCCGCGCGTCATTCAAAGACCGTTATCGCGGCGACGGGAAAGAAACGGCAGCTGAAATCGCTTGCGGATTCGCTCAAAGGCAAACAAGGTCGTTTTCGACAAAACCTGCTCGGCAAGCGCGTGGATTATTCTGGACGCTCCGTCATCGTTGTGGGTCCGACGCTCCGCATCGACGAGTGCGGACTTCCGAAGATCATGGCGCTCGAATTGTTCAAGCCGTTCATCATCACCGAGCTCATCGGCCGGGAGATTGTGCACAACATTCGCTCTGCGAATCGCTACATCGAAGGCGACCACCCGGAGGTGTGGGACATTCTCGAAAACGTCGCGGCGAATGCGATCGTGCTCCTGAACCGCGCTCCGACGCTTCACCGACTTGGCATCCAAGGGTTCCATCCGCGACTCATCGAAGGCAAGTCGATCCAGATCCATCCGATGGTGTGCCGCGCGTTTAACGCGGACTTCGACGGTGACCAGATGGCCGTTCACGTGCCGCTCACGGCCGAAGCGCGAGAAGAGGCGAAAAATCTCATGCTGTCGTCCAAAAACCTCCTGAAACCCGCGACGGGTCAGCCGGTCGCGCTTCCCGATAAAGACATCACGTGGGGCTGCTTCTATATGACGACGCTTTTTGAGCCCGTCACAGGGTCAGTGAAGACGTATGGGACTGGGCAGAGCGCGATATATGCGTATCAGGCCGGCGCGCTCGATATCCGCGAGAAGATCAAAACGCGTCTTCAGGTCGGAGAACCGATCCTTGAGACGAACGTCGGGCGCATTCTCTTGAATAAGCTTTTTCCGCCTGAAATCGGTTTTCGCAATGAGGTTCTCGGCACGAAACAGCTCGGCGAGATTGCGCGCACGATCATCGAGGCGCATGGATTCGAGCGCGCCGCACATTTTCTCGATGACGTGAAGGATTTGGGATTCTACTACATCACGAAGTCAGGATTTTCGTATGGGATCGGCGACCTGCCGACTCTCAAAGGGAAGAAGCAGCTCATCGAAGAAGGCGATGAGAAGGTCGAGATCATTGAAGCGCAGTACAAGGAAGGGCTTCTGACGAAGCGCGAACGATATACGCAAATCATCAAAGTGTGGACGGACGTAAAAGATCGCATTCAACAGCTCTCGAAAGAGGCGCTCGACAAAACGGGGACGGTCGCATCCATGATCGATTCGGGTGCGCGAGGTTCCATTGGACAACTGACGCAGGTCGTTGGCATGAAGGGGCAGGTGTTGAACCCGCGTGGCGACATCATCGAGCTTCCCATCAAATCATCATTTCGTGAGGGGCTCGACGTGCTTGAGTACTTCATTTCTTCGCACGGCACGCGTAAGGGGCTGACGGATACGGCGCTCAAGACCGCGAACGCGGGGTACCTGACGCGTCGTTTGGTTGACGTTGCGCAGGATGTTGTCATTACGGGCGAGGACTGCGGCGACTCGGAAGGCGTGACGCTGACGCATGAAGAGTGTGAAGAAATCGGCGAACCGCTTCTCACGCGTATTTTGGGCCGCGTAACGATGAAAGACATTAAGAATCCGGAAACAAAAAAAACGGTCGTGAAGAAAAATGGTCTCATCACCGAAGATCACGTTCGTGCGATCCAGAAATTTTCCCAGCCGCTGAAAGAAGTGCAGGTACGATCTCTTCTCACCTGCAAAACGGGGCGCGGACTCTGCCGTCAATGTTATGGGTACGACCTCGCCTACAACAAATTCGTGAACATTGGCACGGCCGTCGGCATTGTTGCCGCCCAATCCATCGGCGAACCGGGTACACAGCTGACGATGCGTACGTTCCACATGGGCGGCGTTGCGGGCGTTGACATCACGCAAGGTCTGCCACGCGTCGATGAATTTTTCGAAGCGCGTCCGCCCAAGCACCGTGCGATCCTTTCGGACGTTTCCGGTCAGGTGAAGGTCGTGCAGGGTGAACGCCGCATCATCGAAACCGCCACGGGTCAGCGCGTGATGGATACGGCTTCAGGCGGGAAGGTTATCACGATCGAGCATGTGTCGGTTGAGGAAGAGACGTATGTTGTGGATTCAGATCACGATAAGCTCAAAGTGAAAGACGGCGCGAAAGTGAAAGAGGAAGACGTCCTCATCGTGCGGAAGAATGGCGATCAGGTACTCGCGGAGCACGCGGGTGTCGCGAAGGTCATGAAGAAGAGCGTCACGGTCATCTGGAACGCGCCGGCGACAACGGAGTATCAAGTGCCGACGGGGTTTCAGGTTTTTGTGAAGGATGGCGCGGAAGTCCGCGCCGGCGACCAACTCACGGAAGGCCACCTTGATCTCTTGCAACTTTTCCGACTCAAGGGCCGCGACGCGGTCATGCGGTACCTTCTTCGCGAAGTGCTCGCGATTTACGCATCGCAGGGGCAGAAGATCAATGCGAAGCACATCGAAGTGATCGTGCGGCAGATGTTTTCACGCGTCTACGTGAAAGACGCGGGAGATACGGATCTTCTCCCAGGCGAAGTCATCGAGCGTGTGCGCGCCGTCGCCGAGAGCCGTCGCATTCTGGAAAAAAACGGCAGACCCGCGGAACTCGAGGAGCTCTTCATGGGCGTCACGAAGGTGTCGCTTTCAACGGATTCGTTTCTTTCCGCCGCGTCGTTTCAGGAAACCGCGAAGGTGCTGATCAATGCGGCCGTTACGGGGAAGATTGACAAACTTGAAGGACTCAAAGAAAATGTCATCATCGGACGTCTCATTCCTGCCGGAACGGGATTTGCCTCCCATCATCCGGAGCTTGGGGTCACAGCCGAGGAAGAAGACACCGGATCATAAAAATCTCCCGACAAAAATCGCTCATGCGCCATGTCTCGCATTCTCGGCATTGATCCCGGCTTTGGACGTACGGGCATTGGTATCGTCGAGATGCGCGGCGGTGAAGCGATCTATGTCGCGCACACGGTCATCGAAACACCCGCGGAGGATACGTTTTCCGATCGACTTGTATCTCTCCGCGATGCATTGCGGCGCATCATCATGGAATACACGCCAGACGTCGCAGCCGTCGAATCGCTTTTTTTTCAAACGAACGTGAAAACTGCGATGAAGGTCAGTATGGCGCGCGGCGTGGTGCTTCTCACGATTGCAGAGATGAGGATCGATCTTGTCGAGCTCACGCCGAACCAAGTCAAGCATGGAATCGCAGGATGGGGGGGCGCTGACAAGAAGCAGGTACAGGGGATGGTAACGCGACTTCTTCATCTCACAGAGATTCCAACACCCGACGATGCGGCAGATGCGCTCGCGCTCGCGATTGTCGGAGGATTCGCGGCGCGGTCGCCTCAATATGTCACACCCTCGACGACCACTTGACACAGCGATCGGTATTTTGTAACCTCTTCGCACCCTATGTTAACCATCCGATTAAGCCGCGTGGGCAAAAAGAAACAGCCAGAATATAGGATGATCGTGTCCGAAAAATCCAAAGATCCGTGGGGGACATTTCTTGAAAATCTTGGCACGGTGAATCCGCGCCGCGAACCGCCCGCAATCTCACTCAAAGAAGATCGGATTCGCCACTGGCTCTCAAAAGGCGCACAGACATCTGATACGGTGTGGAATGTACTCGTAGATCGGAAAATCGTCGATGGCGAGAAACGGAAGAAGGTGAGAATCTCGAAGCGGCGCAAAGAAAAACTTGCAAAGAAACAGGGGTAACCTTGTCGCTTATCACGTGATTTGTTACGCTTTTGCCACTGTAATTCTTAAGCGTTGATCCATATGGCAGATACGCAAACGGACCAGCAGTTTATCGAGTATGTTGTTAAATCAATCGTACACCACCCGAATGACGTTCGGACAGAGCGCATTATCGACGACCGTGGCGTAAAAATTACGCTCTTCGTGAACTCCGAAGACATGGGGTACGTCATCGGTCGTGAAGGGCAGACCGCTCGAGCGCTCCGCATCCTCCTTAAAATCGTCGGCGCAAAAGATAACGCGCGCGTGTCGCTCGTGATCGACGAGCCCGAAGGTGCGCGGCGCGAGCATCAGGAACGTAGAGCTGCGAAAAAAGAACATGGCGATGCCGGTCTCGCGGGGCACGGAGATGCCGGTCTCGTGAAAGATGAAGACCTCGCGGCTCTCGGGATCTAAAGCGTCATGCGGCCTCTTCGCATCGACATCATCACTCTTTTTCCGGAGGTGTGTGCGCCGTATCTCGCGGCGTCGATTTTGGGGCGTGCGCAACGTCCCATCGCGGCACGGCGCCTTGCGCCACTGCGCATGTATGTTCACAATTTGCGCGACTGGACGCATGACCGTCACAAAAAAGTGGATGAAAAGCCGTTCGGCGGAGGGCCTGGCATGGTCATGACCGTCGCGCCGTTCCATGAGGCGCTCATGGGACTCAAACTCCGAACGACAGCGGGCAAAAAAACGGCTACGGCGAAAAAGAGTCGCGTGATCCTCACGAGCGCAAAAGGAAAACTATTCACCCAAGCCGATGCGCGTCGTCTCGGACGATATCATCGCTTGATTTTTCTCTGCGGCCGCTACGAAGGAGTGGATGATCGTGTCGCCGTCCGTCTCGCGGATGAGGAGATCTCGATCGGTCCATACGTCCTTACGGGAGGGGAACTTCCGGCGCTCGTCATGGCGGACGCCATCGCGCGCGTGCGCCCTGGTGTGCTGGGGAAGCATGCGTCGCTCGTCGAAGAGTCATGGAACGTAGAGCCCTGTCGTGCCATGCCCGTTCGCGAATATCCACAGTACACACGGCCAGAATCCTATCTCGGATGGAAAGTGCCACCTGTCCTTCTCTCCGGCAATCATCAGAAAATCGCAGAGTGGCGTCGCCGACATCGCGCAACGTGATCCGTGCTTGTTCCTTGACACGTACAAAGTGTGATACACTGGACACTGAAATACACTAAAATACACCGTTCATTTTTATGCCCTCCCGCCCTTCTCCTCGTTCATCGGATACCGCAGCCGCATACATCCGGCGCGTGGTTCCGTATCATGCCACGGTGATTACGATCTTGTGGGTAACGTTACTTTTCCTCTCTCTCGGATTTGCGATCAGCATTCTGGTTTTGTCCGCGCGTAGCATCGTGACCCAGCGATATGTCGATTCCATCGTGCGCCAACAGTTATCCTCTCAAAAAGAGGTCAGAGTCCTTCAGCGGAATTTCGACGTTCTCACGCAGGCGTGTTCAAAGATATTTCCTCAAACCGTGACGGCACACAGTCCGAGCGGCAAACTTGTGCGCGGAAGCTTCTCGTCTGACGGGACGAAGTACGCGGGCTATGACGAAGTGACGGCCGGCAAACAAGGGATCGGTGTTGAGATCGTCGCGACGCAACAGGTGAAACACATTGAGATTTTTCATCCGAGAACGGAATCGACCGGCGCGGGCACGTCCGGTGCATTCTCCGTCGCCGTGCGTTGGAAGGATGCGCAGACCATCGAATACGATGTGTTCGTGAAAAAGGCGGATGGAACACTGATGAAAGAAACGCGAACAACGAAGATTTATTTCTAATGCCTCGCATTGCCATCAACGGATTCGGCCGAATCGGCCGCAACACCTTTAAAGCAGGATTCGACACGTCCGGCTTTGATGTTGTTGCGGTGAATGACCTCACGGATGCGAAGACCCTCGCGCATCTTTTGAAATACGATTCGACGTATCATACGTGGGAGAAAAAGGTATCGCATGATGAGAAGAATCTGATCGTCGAGGGGAAGAAGATCCCCGTGCTCGCAGAAAAAGACCCTACGATTCTCCCATGGAAGAAGATGAACGTGGATGTCGTGCTCGAATGCACGGGACGTTTTACGTCAGAAGACGGTGCAAGCCAACATCTCACGGCAGGGGCAAAGCGCGTCATCATCTCCGCACCCGCAAAAGGCGGAGATATTCCGACGCATGTGATCGGCGTGAACGAGAAAGGCGCGTGGAAATCACAGATCATCAATAACGCAAGTTGCACGACGAACTGCATCGCACCGGTCGCGGCGATTCTCGACGCCGCATTTGGAATCAAAAAAGCGATGATGACGACGATTCATTCCTACACCGCGGATCAGATGTTGCAGGATGGCCCGCACACAGATCTCCGCCGCGCGCGTTCCGCGCCGCAAAACATCGTACCCACGACGACCGGCGCCGCGATTGCGACGACCGAAGTCCTCCCCGCTCTCCAAGGTCTTTTTGACGGCATCTCGATTCGCGTGCCGACGCCATGCGTGTCGCTGTCGGATTGTACGTTCCTCTTTAAGCGAAAAACGACTGTCGAAGAGGTGAATGCGGTTTTGAAGAAGGCGGCAACGAATGCGCGATGGAAGGGAATTGTCGCAGTCACCGATGAGGAGCTTGTTTCAAGTGATTTCATCGGAAATTCCGCGTCCGCCATCGTAGATCTTCCGTTCACGCAAGTCGTAGACGGCGATCTGGTGAAGGTTCTCGCGTGGTATGACAATGAATGGGGCTACTCGCATCGGCTCGCAGAGATGGCGGTATTGGTGGGGAAGGGACGCGCATGAATCTTCGAAAGAGTCATGACATGTCGCGAGGGTTTGATGTTTTTTTCGCGATGATCGCAGGTGTCGGCACTGCGGCGGCGTTGGTTGGATTTTCTCGCGGCGGCGCGTGGACACTCTTCGCGCTCGCGGCTGTGGCTGGCGAGATCTTGATCGTGTACGGCATCTGGATCGAGCCGCGCCGCCTCGTCGTCACGCGTCTCCGAGAGCCGCTTGTGGCAGAGCCCTCGGTCTGGATCACCATCGCATTTTTGTCTGACCTGCACGCAGGCGCATTTCGACGGCGATCCTGGTACGAACGGATTGCGCGAGAAGTCGAGGCGCTCCATCCAGACATTCTCATACTTGGCGGAGATTACGTCGTGGACCGCGCGGAACCGATCCACGATCTCGCCGCACTCGCTCCGCTCACCGCGAGGCACGGAAAATATTTTGTTCTCGGCAATCACGATTACATGGACAGCCCGCAGGAAATTCGGCGTGCGATCGCAGCATGGGGCTACGAAGATCTCACGAATCGCGTTGTGACGATTCGTGCAGAAGGCCGCACGCTTGAGCTTCAGGGGATTGATGATATGTGGTACGGAATACCGAAGCGGTTTGCGCGTTCGTCACGGCTCATCCCGCACATCCTTGTGTCGCACGAGCCGGATGCGCTTCTTGATCTCACCGAAGGCGATACGGATCTCGTGCTCATCGGCCACACGCATGGCGGACAAATTCGTTTGCCTCTCGTCGGCGCTCTTTGGCCGATTCCAACACAGCTCGGTCGCGCCGTTGATCATGGACGAAAAATCGTGAATGGGATCCGATGCCTCCTTTCCAACGGTCTTGGTGAAACCGACGGGCGTCTTCGGTGGTTTTGCGCGCCAGAGATTCTTCTCGTGGAAGTTGGGATATAGATCAAAGCCGCAAAGTTTTCAATTCTACGTTCTACGCGAAATTTTTTGCTCAATGTAGCTCTTTTTTTGAGCAAGTTGACTTTTTTGGAGTACGGTTTTTATTAAGGAACCTCTGAAAAACGATGAGGTGCGACGTGCTGGACAGAGGAAACGACGCAGACGTAAAGTATTGTCCCGACGAACCCGCGTAGCGGGTTGTCGGGATCCCGACACGCACAGCGTCGTCGGGAAACATACGTCGAGGAGTTGACGAGGGAAGCACGAGCAGATCGACTTCGGCGTCGAAGACAGTCGAGCCGCGTTTTTCAGAGGGTCCTTAAATGGACGGAATGCGCCCTCTCCAACGCCTTACGGCGGATTGCGAGGAAGCTGGGGAGGTGATAACGTAGAGTTACTATGGCGGTTGCCTTGAAGGAAAAAGTGAGACAACTCGACCGCGATCGAGTACGGGGTGCCGCTTGTGACGCGCAATGCGAAAGATTTTCGGAACATTCTTGGACTCAAACTCGTGCGGCCGTAATGAGATCGAATTGCGAGGAAGATGGGGGGATAACAAAACGAGCAGTTTATAGACATGCTCAGGTCTTGAGTGGCTACGCTCCGCGAGGACGATTGATGAATCGCCGTCCGCTGGTAAGGCGGGCAAAGTTCTCGGGGTCGTCGACCGCGTCGTCGACCGCGTCGGGATACCGACGCGTCTCGCGCTCGTACGTGCCTCGCTCCTTGCCATCGCTGGCCAGGAACTTCCGTACGAGTTCTTCCGCTTCCGGTGGGAGGTCGCGTGTCGGGAGACAGCTCCCATCGCACGGCACGAGGTCGCCATAGTAGACGCAGTCGTACACCTCCGCTTCGCAGCCCGACTGGTCATACCATGACGAGTTGAAGGTCATGTGAAAGGTCATGTGAACCTTACCGTCCACGCAGACCTTCTCGATGAGGTCCCCGTTAGAGGGATCATCTTCACTGGACTCATAGAACACATAGAACAGGTGGTTCATGACATCCTCCATCACGGGCCTTGTTAAGGATCGCGCGAAATTGCGCATCTCCTTGGCCCATCAGATGCGTCGATATTCCTCTCAACGTCTCTGATGAGCGTCCCAATGTTGTGCGGCATTGAGACGAATGTGGAGGATCAACGAGCGGATCCCCCTGACGCTTTCGGTGAGCCCGTAATTCGGCCGCTCACCTCGCCGCCAGAATCATCGTGATGACCCTGACGACTCACTATCCTGGATGCTGTGGATGCGCACTTGCATGGGTGATCAGCCATGCCGCTCCCTAGGGATATTCGAGTCATGAGCGCACTTCTCACTCTCGAACGAAACACAGTACCATACTTTTGTAATTTAGTCAAGAGCCGTGACTAATGTTGTGTTTAGATTTGTTCTATATTTTAGCTTAACAAAGCTAATTTTTTGTATTTTGTTTCATATCCATCAATTTTATTGACTATTTGTAGAACATGTGTTAAGCTGCGTGCATGGAACTCCAAACCGCCATCCAACAACTCGGATTTTCCCAGAAAGAAGCTGCGGTGTACCTCGCCGTGCTTGAGCTTGGGCAGGCCACGGCCTATCAAATCGCCAAACGGAGCGGCCTCAAAAAACCGACCGCGTATGTGATATTGGACAGGTTGATTGAACGCAGCGCCGTGCGCAAAGTTGCGGCGCAAAAACACATGCAATACAGCGCAAGCGATCCTGTCGAACTCTTCGTTGATGCACGAAGCCGCATTCAACAAGTGGAGAGCGTCCTCCCAGCGCTCCGTGCCATGTCGCAACAAAAGGCAAAAGTCGTCCAAACAAGTTACTTCGAGGGCATTGGCGGCATTGGAGAGATGTACAAACATCTCACAAGAGAGATGGAGGGAAAAACCGTCATCGGATTTTTTGCGCACCAACAAGATACGCCAAAAGAGTTGTCTGACTATTGGACGGAATTGAACAAACAATTTGTCGCGCATCGCATCAAGCTACGTGGCGTGACAACGGTAGATAAAACGACGCAGCCGTATTTGGAATACAAAAAGATTCCAAAAGAATTTTTGGAGCTGAAGGGCCTTCCGCCTTCCATGTACTCGAGCAATATCTCAATCGAGATCTACAACGACACGGTGCAGATCGTCTCACATCGGTACGTTCAAGGTATCCGTATTCAAAATCCGGACATCGCGAAGGTTCTGCGGCAAATTTTTGAGATCGTTTGGAAAGCTGCCCCGAGTAAAGAGAACGTTTGAATTTTTTCTTGACCAAATCGTAAAACAGGGTACATTGGAAGTGATGAATCGTGAAATCTATCTCGACCACGCCGCAACGACGTATGTGGATGATCGTGTCCTTGCGGCGATGCAGCCGTATTTTTCGACGATTTTTGCGAATCCCTCGTCGTTCCATACGCCGGGAATGCGCGCAAAAGAGGCGGTCACCGCGTCGCGCGCCATGCTCGCGAAGATTTTGAATGCGCGCGAGGACGAGATCATCTTCACCTCCGGTGGAACAGAATCTGACAATATGGCCGTTGTCGGTGTTTGCAGAGCGATGCTCATCGCCCGTCGCCCGTCGCCCGTCGCCCCCCACATCCTCACGAGCGCGATCGAACATCACGCGGTGCTGGAGCCGCTTCTCCATCTCCAGAAAATGGGAGAGATTGAACTGACGGTTCTCCCCGTCGACAAATTCGGCCGCGTGTCTGTCGCCGACGTCGAGAAGGCGATGCGTCCGGATACGGTTCTCGTTTCCATCATGTATGCGAATAACGAGATCGGCACGATCCAGCCCGTCGCGGACATCGGCCGCGCGATCTTGAAATGGCGCAAAACGAATGCGATGCCATACCCGTATTTTCATTCGGATGCCTGCCAGGCCGCGGGCGCGCTCGATCTCGACGTCGAGAAGCTGCATGTTGATCTCATGACGCTGAACGCGTCGAAGATTTATGGTCCGAAGGGGATCGGCATCCTGTATCTCCGTCGCGGCGTGAAAGTTGAACCGCTCGTCCGAGGCGGCGGACAGGAGCGCGGCATTCGCGCAGGTACCGAGAACGTCGCAGGAATCGTCGGTCTTGCGACCGCACTCGAACTCGCGCAGAAGACGAAGGAGATTGACACCGCGCGAGTGATCAAGCTGCGTGATCGCCTCATCGAGGGGCTTCTCGAAATTCCGAAAACGCGACTCAACGGGCATCCAACCGAGCGGCTGCCAAACAACGTCAACATCTCATTCATCGACATTGAAGGCGAAGCTGCGGTATTGTATCTCGACGCGGAGAACATCTTCGTTTCAACGGGCTCGGCGTGCGCTTCACAATCGCTCGATCCCTCGCATGTCATTCTCGCAACCGGCCTTTCCTACGAAGGCGCGCACGGATCGCTTCGTTTCTCGCTCGGATCTCGCACGACCGCGGAAGACATTGAGCGTGTCATCGCCGTCATGCCCGGTGTCGTCGAGAAGCTTCGCTACATGAGTCCGGTAAATCTAGACATGAAGTATTTCGTATGAGCAACACGATCACACAAGCGTCCGAAGACGCACGCAAAGGAGACGTTGTCGTGTCGCAGGGCCCGAACGCCGGCAAGGGTTGGTTCTACACAGACACGGTGAAGGATCATTTTTTTCATCCGAAAAACTTTATGGAGAAAGAGGAAGAATATGCGGATGCGGCCATGGGCATGGTTGGCGCGCCCGCGTGCGGCGATGCGATGAAAATTTGGATCAAGGTGGATCCTGCCACCGATCGCATCACGGATCTCAAATGGAAGACGTTCGGATGCGCGTCCGCGATCGCGTCAACCTCAATGATGTCCGTCATCGTGACCGAGAACGGAGGGATGTCGCTCGAGACAGCGCGAAAGCTCAAACCGCAAGACATCATGGAGCGGCTCGGCGGCTTGCCGGCGCGTAAAGTGCACTGTTCCGTTCTCGGTGATAAAGCGCTGCGCGCCGCCATCAACGATTGGTATCGCCGTGCGAATAAACATGACAAGATCGAAGTCGAACAGGGGCGCATGATTGATAAAGTTTTGAAGATCACGGATCACGACATCGAAGAAGCCGTGCTCGACGGCGCGGATACTCTCGACAAAGTCCAGGCGAAAACAAAAGTCGGCACCGGTGACCCCTCGTGCATCCCGGAAGTCGAAAATCTCATTCGGTTTTATATGGATAAATATTTTGGAGGAAGTACGTAATGCGCCCCACCACATTGTTGAAAAGTATCAGGTACGCGGGGGTCCCGCCAAAGGCGGGATCGTGCGTAGACGCGTGTCAGATCGGTTGAAGGAGTACGATTCGGCGCATCACTCTTTGTCCTGTACGGTGATAGAGAAGCGGGCCCGAGGGCACGTCGTTCCAATCCTCAAACGGATCGACGAGCCGATATCCGAGCGTCGGGAGATCCTTTTCAAGATCAACGCGCGCGGTTCCATTGCGTGTCTTGAACGCAGGCCAGATGCATACGATTCTCGCCTTGAGCGCGAGGAGCGGTCGCAATTCTTTCAATGTCGCGATCCACAGTTCTGTGACCTCTCTCGCGTTTCTCTCGAGCGCGGCGTGCGATTCGTGCCCACGAAGCGGCGGACCAAGCGTCCCTTCCGTCACGACGGCAGTCATCGAGCGCGGCGCAAACTTCGTCGAGAGCCGTCGCGCGTCACAGACGCACGTCTCAATTCGTTGTTCATCGCGAGATGTCAGAATATGATTTTGAACGAGCCACGCGATGTTTTTGCGTGTATCAGAAATGTGCTCATCATCAGAATCGCTGCCGATGATGCGTGCCGCATCTGTCGCAAGCGCGGCTTCCATGAGGATCGTGCCGCTGCCGCAGAAGGGATCGAGGACCACCCCCCTGCCCCCCTCCTTATGCAGCTGAAGGATGGGGGTTGCAAGATTGACCATCATCCGTGCGAGTTTTGGCGGAAGCATGCCTGCGAGAATATCTCGTCGAGGTCGTCCGTAGTCGCGCGTGCTCCACGCATCC
>CAYHYU010000021.1:0-13836 GCA_964360885.1 uncultured Gammaproteobacteria bacterium
AAAGGACGATGTCACAAGATGTCTCGCGCTCGGCGCAACTGGATACCTCATCAATGCGCATACGTTGCCGCAGGAGGCGGTAAAGAAAATTTCGGAGATTCTCCATGCTCACGTTTAAATACCGTGCGCGGCTGCCGGACGGCCGGACGCAGGCCGGTGTGATTGAAGCTGAAAATATCGAGACAGCTCAAGCGGCGCTCGACGATCGCAACCTTCAGACCCTTCTCATCGAGCCATACGCGCCGAGTGCCGTCGATACGACGGCGGGAATTCTCGATCTGCTCAACACGATCTCGCCGAAAGACATCGTCATTGTGACGCGGACGCTTTCCGTCATGGTCTCCGCGTCCGTTCCCATCACCGAAGCCGTGCGCAACATCGCGCGCCAGACGCACAATCAGAAATTAAAACGGATTCTCCTCGACGTCGCAAGTGAAATTGAAGGCGGCGCCCGATTGTCGGACGCGCTCGAACGCTTTCCAAAAGTTTTTTCAGGGTTTTTCGTCAACATGGTGAGGTCGGGCGAAACATCAGGCCAGCTTTCCGAGGTGCTTGAGTATCTCGCGGATCAGCAAGAGAAAGATTACGATCTTACCTCGAAAATTCGCGGCGCGATGATTTACCCCGCGTTCATTCTTTCCGCGATGCTTGTCGTGGGATTCATCATGATGACGTTCGTGGTTCCGAAACTCGTCGGCATTCTGAAAGAAGCGAACGTGGAACTCCCCATCTCCACACGCGTTCTGATCGCCATCTCAAATGTCTTTGAACATTACTGGTGGATCATTATTCTCCTCTCTCTCGGCACGGCATTTTGGATACGATTTTTTATGAGCACACCGGGCGGGCGGTTTACGTGGGATACGCTCAAGCTTCGGCTCCCCGTGTTCGGTAGGTTGTTTCAAGGCGTGTACGTGGTTCGATTTTCGCGTTCCCTTTCAACACTCGTCAAAGGCGGCGTTGACATGGTGACGGCGCTTGAGATCGTCTCGGGCGTCATGGGCAACGAGGTGTGGAAACGGCTGGTCCAGAGCACGATTCGCGAAGTGAACGACGGGAACTCGATTACGACCGCGCTCGAACGATCGCGAGTTGTGCCGACGATGATGATCCAGATGCTTGCCGTTGGCGAAAGCACGGGGCGCACGAACGATATTCTTCTCCGTCTATCGTCATTTTTCTCGCGCGAGGTCGACAACGTCGTTGCGAATCTCGTCGCGCTCATCGAGCCGCTGATCCTCATTTTGCTCGGCGTCGCGGTTGGTGGAATGGTGTCAGCGATTCTTCTTCCGTTGTACCAGTTGTCGTCCGGAGCAGCGGGATAGAGGCAGGGAACCTCTGCAAAACGCGGCTCGACTGTCTTCGACGCTGAAGTCGATCTGCTCGTGCTTCCCTCGTCAACTCCTCGACGTATGTTTCCCGACGACGCTGTGCGTGTCGGGATCCCGACAACCCGCTACGCGGGTTCGTCGGGACAATACTTTACGTCTGCGTCGTTTCCTCTGTCCAGCACGTCGCACCGCAAGCGTTTTTCAGAGGTTCCGTAGATGTGCTATACTCATCTACGACTCTTAATCATCTATTTCTTTCTTCATTCGTATGAAAAGACACAAGGGCATTGCCCTGAGCTCGTCGAAGGGGTTTACGCTCATTGAGCTTCTCGTCGTGATCGGGATCATTGGGTTGCTCGCGACGCTTGCGGTCGTGGCGTTCGGAAACGCGCAGAAAAAAGCGCGTGACTCGAAGCGCATATCGGATATTCGATCGGTGGTCAGCTCATTTGCCCAGGGCGCGCAGTCTGGATATTTTCTCTGCGCCACCGGGTGCAACAGTGCGGCAGCAGTCACGGGAAAGGTGAGCGCGTTGGATATTTGCGATAAAGCGTGTGGGAGCGGTAGCGTCGTCGTGACGTCGCAATTCGTGAAGATCTTGAACCTGAAAGATCCGAGCTGGAGCGCGATTGCGGCGTGCGTCTCGGGCGGGACAAAGTGTGAGTATGGTCTTGGAATCGGCTCCGGCGCGACACCAGTGATCGACGACTTCAAGCTGTATTTCGATACGGAACTGGCAACGTCAGGTCTCGGCGCCGGTCCAGGACATTCAGCGGATCAAAATGGGATTGTGAACTAGAATCTCTCCCCAGCAGGGGGTATACTGAATTGCATGAAAAAAAAGTTTGTCGGCTTTACAATTCTCGAAGTCATCGTTGTCATTCTTTTTATCGGCATTCTTGCGGCTGCTGCCGTGTACTCGTTGAACATCACGCGCGCGTCGAATCGCGATGCAAAGCGCATCTCGGACGTCGCCGTCATCCGAGCGGCGTTATCGCAATACTGGCTTCAACAAGCAACCTATCCTGCAAGCGTCGGCGTGGATATTGGGCGTCCTGGAACGGGAACGAATAAGCTGGTCGTCGGCGGCTTTGTTGGCGCGGATTCGAACGTATCACCTGTCTATCTCGACCGCGTTCCGGTCGGTCCGAAGTCGAATGAATATTATCGCTATCGCGGCTCATCCGCTGGGTATTCTTTGCGTTTCGTCACGGAGCGCCAAACCATCTACGGCACACAAGGAAGGTGGTATGTGCATTCAACGGGGATCGATCAGGAAGATGCGGAGAAATGACGATTCTTTTTACGGCGCTCCTTGGCGCGGCGCTCGGATCATTTGCGAATGTCATCATCATCCGGTGGCATGAGAATGCGTCGATCACGGGTCGCTCGCGGTGTCCTGCATGCAAGAAGACGCTTCGACCGCGGCATCTGGTCCCAATTCTTTCTTGGATGCTTCTGCGTGGCAAGTGCGCGCATTGCGGCGTACAGATTCACTTCCAATACCCGATCGTCGAGGCGTGCGCGGCATTGCTCGCCGTCATCGCGGCGATCCGGCACGATCCAGTGATTGATACATGGTCATTCGTCTTCGAATCAGTCGTCACCATCGGACTGATCGTTCCTGTTGTGATGGATATCCGATGGAAGGAATTGCCTGTGGAATATCTCGTCGGTATCGGGATCTTTTCGTTCGTGTTTCATGCCATCTTGACATTTTCCTCGATCAGCGGCACGATTGTTGCCATTGCGGGCGCTTCCGCGTTTTTTGGGTTGCAGGTGTTGCTTTCGCGTGGTCGGTGGCTCGGTCAAGGAGATGTCTGGTTCGGCGGCATGATGGGAGCGATTCTCGGAACGCCGCTTCTCACGGGGCTTGCGATCTACATGAGTTATCTTTTTGGTGGGATTTTTGCGATCGTCGGACTTCTAATGGGCGCATTTCGACGCAAAAGCCGTGTCCCCTTCGCGCCTGCGCTTGCAGCAGGTACACTGGTGGCACTTTGGCATGGCGAACGGATCCTGCTGTGGTTCAGAATGGCGACATAAGCCGTCGCGTGGTTTTAGTTTGATCGAGGCAATGGTGAGCATCACGATTCTCGGATTGCTGTCCGTGATCGTTGTGCTTGATTTGAATGCGGGAAAGCGCCGCGAAGAACTTCAAGCCGGCGTGCGTGTGCTCGCGGCTGACCTTCGTTCGCTTCAGACGCGAGCGCTCACGGCGCAAAATATCAAAACCTGCTTCGTCATGCTAAAAAACATCGTGTGTGAACTTTCCGCGTCCGCATGCAGCTCGGGAGCCACATCGTGCACTCCCATTCCGCCGTATGGCGTTGGTCTGCATCTCACGAAGGGGGGCATGATGTACACCCTGTTTGCAGACGTGGATTCATCACGAAACGACTGGCAGGAAACCGCAGGTGCGAACGAGGTTTTTTTTACGCGAAATCTCGCATTCTCCGGCGCTTCGAACGTCACGATCTCCGATCTTTTCTCTCCAGTGCCCGTGTCATCGCCAGAGGTTCATGTTGCGTTTGAGCGACAGAATGGCAACATGCACATCAATCCATGTTCCGGCACGCCATGTGAAGCGGCGGTTCTCACGATCCGACTCCGTCACAGTAAAAGCGGTGACACGAAAGACGTGACAATCACAAAGGCAACGGGACGTATTTCGATCGAATAGTATGGGAACCTCTGAAAAACGCGATCTGCTCGCGCTTCCCTCGGCAACTCCTCGGCGTATGTCTAATACGCCTGCGTCGTTTCCTCAGTCCAGCACATCGCACCTGCCCGCCAATCCCGATACACCCGAAAGGTGTAGGCAGGCGGGTCTCATCGTTTTTCAGAGGTTCCCTATGACGATCCGGACAGGTCAAACTTTGCTTGAACTCCTTGTCGCTTTTACCGTCATCGCCGTCGGATTGTTTGCGGCCGTGACGCTCGTGTTCTCGAATCTGAACGCGGTTCAACGCGATTCTGACGAGGTTATTGCGGTGAACCTTGCGCGTGAAGGCGTTGAACTTGCCAAGCGTCAACGCGACTCGAATTGGCTCGCAGGAAAGGCGTATGATGACGGCATGACGTCGACGGCAGATTTTACGGCGACCCCGCGATGGGCGGGGGTATTCATCTCGGGAACGCCATCATTCGATTTTTCCGCGAATGATTTTATGCATTCGAATACGGACATCGTGAAAACGCCGAGCAAGGTTTTCGCGAATGTCGCGCTGGGTATCACGGGTGTTTCAACGCCGTTCCAACGACTGCTGACGTTCAGTCCAATCTGTTTTGATGACGCGATTCCGCCGGGCACATATTCCATTCTGTCTCCGCCGTCGGCGTGCCTCGGTTCCATGCGCAAGGTTGGCGTGCGCGCAACATCCCATGTTCGTTGGACGCGAAAAACCATCACGCGTAACACGACGATTGTTGCGGATCTCTATGATTGGCGGTAAACATCGTGCGCCAGGACTCACGCTCATCGAGATCCTGATCGTTGTCACGTTATTTGCGACGGCGACGATTATTTTGTCCCAGATTTTTCTTTCCTTCACGCGCATGCACCGTACGATCGCGAACTCGGCGCTTTTGGCGCAGGACATGCGGTATGCGATGGAGCTGATTGTCCGTGAAACGCGCAAAAAGCTCATCAATTACGATCCCGTTACGGGATATCCGGACGACGCGTCCGCTTTCTCGTCTTCCATGCTCCGTCTCGTGGACGCGAAAGGGAATAGGATCGACATCTCGGTTCAATCTTCAGGCGTATGCCTTGACACAACCGTCACAAGCTGTCTCGCGCTTTCGGAAAACGGCGGAGTATGGAATCCGATTACCGGGAAGCGTGTGAATGTAAAGCGATTCGGCGTGTACGTGCGCCCGGCGAAAGATCCGTTCGTGGTGGACCTCGGTACAGGAACGTATCTCGCCAACGAACAGCCAATGGCCACGATTCATCTGGAACTTGAATACGTCGCACCGGATTCGCGCGACAACTCCACGCTCGAAACGCAAACGACCGTTTCGTCGCGGATTTATAAACGTTGATATGACGACAAACGTCGGCAGCATCCTCCCTCTCGCACTCGTGATGACGCTCACGATTCTCCTCGCGGGCATTTCGATCGGCACGGTCGTGATCGAAGGAGTGAAGCGCGCGAAAGACACGGATGAGAGCGTGGGCGCCTATTACATGGCGGATTCCGGCGTCGAGCGGCAGCTTTTTGAGATTCGAAAAAACAATCAGACGCTCACCATGGTGAACGCTCTTCGAGGAACCACGCCGAGCGGCACATGGGTCTCCACGGGTGCGCTTGAGCAGCCATCGGAAAAAATGATTCCCATCATTCCGACGAATGGATTTGCAGTGATCGATCTCTTCGATCCGGATAAAATCAACGCACAGCCGGGGATCGGTTCCGTCACTGTTACATGGGATCCCAGCCCGCCGTGCGGCGCGTCGCAGCTCGAGGCGAGCTATACGTCGTGGGACCTCGGCGTTCCGACGCCGCGATGGCCGACAGCGAATCAGTATACGATTGAATCGAAAGTTGGCGGCGGCTCTATCACCATCAATCTCGACGATCAGCGCGCGTATCGCATGCGGTTTCGTGCCTTCGTCTGCGCCGCCAAAAATGTGCGCATCAAAACATACAGCACGTTTGGCGTTGCGAAAGCGTATCCGGGCGACATCACGCTCTCGGCCGAGGGGACGTACGGTCGCGCGACGCAGAAAATTTCCGTTCTCATGCCGAAGCAGGATATCTTGTCGGGACTTTTCGGATATGTGATTTTTTCGGAGTGCTCTCTGTATAAAGGGGAAGGGTCTGCGCCGATGTGTTTGTAAGGGTAGGTGGCAGGTTATCCCGCCACAGGCGGGACAGAGTAGCAGGGAGCAGGTTACAGTCGACAGCGCACAGTAAAATTCATTCGTATGACGAGACACGAAACAGAACGACGCATTCAAAAACTTCGCGCGGAGATCGAAAAATACCGCTATCAGTATCACGTGTTGAATGCACTTGACATTTCTGAAGCAGCGCTTGATTCACTGAAGCATGAACTCTATACGCTTGAACAAGAATATCCAGAGCTGATCACGCCGGATTCACCGACACAGCGCGTCGCGGGCAAACCATCGCCCGGATTCAAAAAAATCACGCATGTGTCGCCAATGCTTTCGATCGAAGATGCGTTTTCGCGCGAGGAGGCAGAGGAGTGGCTCGCACGCATACAAAAACTCACGCCGCGCGCGCAGTTTGATTTTTATGCGGAACTCAAGATGGACGGGCTCGCCGTTTCTCTCATCTACGAAGACGGAAAGTTTGTCATGGGCGCTACGCGCGGTGATGGAAGGGTTGGCGAAGACGTGACGCAGAATCTCAAGACGATCGAGGCGATTCCGCTCACGCTGCGTACGTTGATCAAAGGCCGTGTGGAGATCCGAGGAGAGGTGTACATGACGAAAACGCAGCTCCGTCATCTCAACACATTGCAGAAGAAGCGTAGAGAACCGGAATTCGCGAATCCGCGGAATACGGCCGCAGGGTCTATCCGCCAGCTTGATCCAACAATCGCGGCAGAGCGCGGACTGTCTTTTTTTGGCTACTCGATCATCGGGGATCTCGGAACGACCACGCATGCAGAAGCGCATGAGATGATCAAGCGGCTCGGCGTGCCGACCAATCCGCATAGTTGCTTCTGCAAAAATCTCGATGACGTCGCGCAGTTCTATCAAGAGATCGAGAAGAAGCGCGAGAAGCTCGACTATTGGATCGACGGCGTTGTCGTGAACGTGAATCACGACGCGCTTTTTGAGTCGCTCGGCGTTGTTGGGAAAACGCCGCGCGCGATTCTCGCATGGAAGTTTCCCGCAGAGCAGGGGACAACGGTCGTGCGCGACATCATCGTTTCGGTCGGCCGCACGGGCGCGCTCACCCCCGTCGCCGTGATGAATCCCGTTCAGCTCGCTGGGACAACCGTCACACACGCGACTCTCCACAACGAAGATGAAATCAAACGGCTCGGCCTCAAAATCGGCGACACGGTCATTATTGAAAAAGCGGGTGACATCATTCCAAAAATGATTCAGGTCTTGCCGAAGTTGCGTACGGGAAAAGAAAAAACGTTTCGCATGCCGTCAACGTGCCCGATCTGCGGTTCTCCCGTCACACGCAAAGAAGGTGAAGTCGCAACCGTATGCACAAACAGGGGATGCTTCGCGCAAGAACTCGCGGGAATCCTCCACTTTGCCGTCGCCGCGGACATCATGGGCCTTGGTGAAAAAATCGCGGAGCAGCTTCTTCAGCGCGGTCTCGTCAAAGAACCCGCGGATCTCTATGAGCTCACGCCGGATCATCTGTTCGGTCTCGAAGGATTTGCCGAGGTCTCGTCAAAAAAACTTGTGGAAGAAATACAATCACGCCGCAAGATGCCACTCGATCGTTTTATGAACGGTCTCGGCATCCGTCACGTTGGTGAAGAAACCGCGCGCGATCTTGCGAACGCATTCGGATCATTTGAAAAATTGCGACAAGCGACGTTAGACGAATTACGAACGGTCGCAGGTATTGGAGAGGTTGTCGCGGAGTCAATCGCTGCGTTTTTTCATGACGCGCGACAACGGCGACGCGTGGACAATCTTTTGAAATATGTGAATCCTGGACGAATTCGGGTAGGGGCAATTCATGAATTGCCCCTACGGGGAACCACGTGGGTTTTGACGGGGACAGTAGATGCGATGTCACGCGACGAGGCAAAGGAGAAAATCCGCGCGCTCGGCGGCGAGGTCACCGCATCCGTCTCGAAGAATACGACGTACGTCGTGGTTGGCGAGAATCCTGGATCAAAATATGAAAAAGCGAAGAAGCTCGGAGTCGAGACGCTAGATGAGAAGGAGTTTTTGAAGAAGATGCGATAACGTAAAAAATTTCAGCCCGCCGTTCCGTAGAACGTCGGGCTGGGAGTGGAGTTGGACGAGCGGCGCGGGTGGCGTCACTTCTTTGCGTTGAGCTTCTTGAGTTCCTTGTTGAATGTCACGAGTTCCATCAGAAGACATTCACCGATGCTCCAGAACAATGTGACTGAAGCGAATGCCATCAATTTGTAAAACCCGAGGAGTGCTGCTAGCGAGAACGTGCCGAGAAGGATCAAACGAACCAAACCATGGATGATGAAGATGCTGCTCATGTTTTTCTCCTTTTTCTGTGTGGAGTTCGTTACTTCATCTTTGCGCGGAGCGCGGGATCCGCTTTCTCGCAAGGGACGCTTGTCAAGACGCGATGGCTTCCATAGCCGAGAAGAAAGAAACACGCGTCGGTCTCAGGATCTCTCAAGTATCGTCCGTTCCGCTCGAAGAATCCGGGCAAAACTTCAAGCACGATGAATCTTTTTGGCGCTTGGTTATCAGACCCCAGTTCGCCGACCGCTGGGTTATTGCATCCGCCTGAGCACCCATCTGACGAGCCGCTGGTAAACAGCATTATGAAGATGAGCCAAATAAGCACTTCTGACGTACGCATGATTGGACCTCCTATGAGTTGTCGAGGAACGTGAGAGTATTGAATAGCATCGTTTTTCTTTAATGTCAAACGTACAAAAAACGCCCACGTGAGTTGCGGGGGCGTTTGTGAGGGTGAGGGGTGATGCGTTGCATCGTCAGTTCTCTTTGACGGGAGGAATCGGAGAAACATCCTTTTCGCACGGGATGCGTTCGATCACCGAGTTTTCCTCGCGTGGAGCGGCGCCGCATCCGTCGTCAACGATGATGCTCACTTTCTCATGAAAACAGACGTTTGCACGGGTCGTGTCTTTGATCACACGTTCTACAGATCCGCCCTGAATGCCCTTCGTGTGCTTGGCCGTTTTGAGAAAGGCGTATTGTCCAGACGTGCATTCTGACGCTGGCTTGGTAAAAGGATTTGTTTCATCCTCGCAATCCCACGTATGCGTGAACTGCGGAACGATTGACTTTGCGCTCCCTTCACATCCATGGACAACGAACAAGAGGGAAAACAGGCCGATGACCACGAGAAGGTGCAGTTTTGTCTGTTTCATTTCTATGCTCCTCGAGAGGAGCATAGCTTTTATTGACTTTTTGTCAAGAGAACGACACACTGTTGGCGTATGTCACTTTCTCGCGACGACGTAAAAAAACTTGCAGAGTTAGCGCGGCTGGATCTCTCCGAAGATGAGATCAAGGCGATGCAGAACGATCTGACGAGCATTTTGGATTTCGTGGATGTGCTTCAACGAGTCGACACAGCCGGTATTCCGCCACTGACCATGCCTGCGACAGGGGAGTGGCGTCGTGATGTCGCGTTTCCGTGCGATGACGTGACGCGTGAGATCATCTTATCCAATTTTCCAGATCGCAAAGCAGATCTATTGGCAACGCCAGGGGTATTTGAGAGGCCGAAGGGGAATAGTAGGCAGCAGATAGCAGATAGCAGATAGCAAGGGAATGTGTATGAAACGATTAAATGAATTCACCATTGCCGAGGCGCGATCAGAACTCGATGCCGGCACGATCTCGTCCGAAGAATTGACGTGCGCGTGTTTTCAAGAAATCCAATCGCGGAACGGCGCAGTGAATGCGTTTCTCGAAACGTTCATCGATGATGCGATTGAATCGTCCAGACGAAGCGACGATCGTTGTTCGCGCAATGAGCGGCTCGGTCTTCTCGACGGCATTCCCATTGCCTTTAAAGACAACATTCTCATTCAAACAAAGCGCTGCACTGCCGGATCGAGGATGCTCGAGAACCACGTCGCCGCGTCAGACGCGACCGCGACACGGAAACTAAGGGAACAAGGCGCGGTGATTCTCGGCCGCACGAACATGGACGAATTCGCCATGGGGTCGTCGACTGAACATTCCGCGTACGGACCCACGAAGCATCCGCGCGATCCGGAGCGCGTGCCCGGAGGATCGTCCGGCGGAAGCGCTGTCGCCGTGGCCGCGAATTTGACGATCGCCGCGCTCGGATCTGACACGGGCGGATCCATCCGGCAGCCAGCGGCGTTTTGCGGAGTTGTCGGCCTCAAACCAACATATGGACGCGTTTCGCGATCCGGTCTCATTGCAATGGCGTCGTCACTTGATCAGATCGGTCCGCTCACAAAGACCGTCGAAGACGCGGCGTTTCTTCTTCAAGCGATTCAGGGCGAAGATCCGTTGGATCACACAACGTCGCGTGAGATGCCATACGTCCCCGCGTGGCCAAACACAATACGCGGCGTACGCATCGGACTTCCGCGCCAAGCGTGGAGTGAGAGAATATCAAACGGAGTGCGCGAAAGCGTCTCCAATGCCGTAAAAATGTTCGAATCTCTCGGCGCGACGATCGTGGATATCGAACTCCCGTATGTTGACGAAGCGCTTGCCGTGTACTACGTCGTGATGCCGTGCGAGGTGAGCGCGAATATGGCACGCTTTGATGGGATGCGTTATGGATTGCGGAAAGAACGTCTTTCGCTTCTTGAGACGTATGCGCACTCACGATCCTCTGGTTTGGGCGCGGAAGTGCGTCGTCGTATTATGCTTGGAACATTCGCGTTGTCACGCGGTTATTACGACGCATATTACGTTCAAGCAAAAAAAGTCCAAACGCTCATCCGCCGCGCATATGATGCGGCATTTCGGGACGTGGACGTTCTGCTCACGCCAACGACCGTCGATGTTGCATTTCAGATCGGCGAGAAGACGCGTGATCCGTTGGCGATGTATCTCGAAGACATTTTTACCGTGGGAGCGAACGTTTCGGGTCTTCCGGCGATTTCTATTCCGTGCGGAACATCGGAGGGACTCCCGGTTGGTCTGCATCTGACGGGACGAGCTTTTGACGAAGCGGGATTGCTTGCAGTCGCGAGGGCGTATGAGGAATGTGTAGGGGCGTGATTTCTCACGATCTCATGAGACGCATGTATGGACGAAATACCCATCGAATCCCCCACATCCTATTGGCCTTACGTCTTGTATGTCGCAGGCGCCGTCGCGGCAGCAATCGTCTTGATCTGTTTTTTTCTTTGGCTTAAAAAACGACTTACGCGCCCGGAGCTTATGGGTCTCACCCGCGAGCAGGTTGCGGCGCGTTGGCTCCAGATTCGCGACACAAGCCGTCAGGGAGGGCTCATGGGCGCGAAACTGGCGATTCTTGAGGCAGATACTCTTCTCGATTCCGGACTCAAATCCATGATGATGCCCGGCGACACGCTCGGAGAACGCCTCAAAGTTGCGGGCTATAAATTCCCGAAGCTTCGGAACGTCTGGTGGGCTCACAAGTTACGCAATCAGCTTGCGCACGAGGCGACGTTTCAAATCTCTGCGCGGCAAGTCGAACAAGCGATGGATGAGTTTGAGAAGGCGCTGAAAACGTTGAATGTTTTATGATCCCATGGATTGAATCACACACAATTCCATTCGGTCCCATCCATTTTCAAACATGGGGCACATTTGTCGCACTCGGATTTCTTGTCGCGACATGGGTCGCCGCACGTCGCGCAAAGAGTCGCGGTTTAGATCCGAAGCGCGTCTGGGACATGGCATTTTGGATATTCATCGCCGCGATGATCGGCTCGCGCCTTTTTCACGTTTTCTTCTATGAGCCCGCATACTATCTCGCACATCCGTGGGAGGCCATTGATCCACGGAAACCCGGATTTGCGATCATTGGCGGCTTTCTCGCCAGTGCGGGCGTATTTTGGTTCTACGTCAAACAGAAGCGGCTCGACTTCCTCGCATATGCGGACACGCTCATCTGGGGCGTGCCGTGGGGATGTGGGATCGGGCGCATCGGGTGCTTTCTGATCCATGATCATCCCGGCACATTATCGTCGTTCGTTCTCGCGGTGAAATATCCTGATGGACATACGCGGCACGATCTCGGGCTCTACCTCTCTCTCGTCGGATTCGCGATCGGTCTCATTTTTCTCGCGTTGAATCACAAAAAACGCGCGCCGGGTTTTTGGTTTGGAGCGTTTCTCATTCTTGACAGCTCCTCGCGGTTGTGGCTCGACGTGTATCGTGTGATTGATGTGCGAATCGTTGGCCTCACGCCAACGCAGTGGCTGGCGATCCCGATGATGGGGATTGGAATATGGCTGGTCATACCTCACCCCCGCCCCTCTCCTTCGTAAGGAGAGGGGGAGTACACTATCCTTCATATGAACGAATCCCCATTGAGCACTCAAAAATATTTTCTTTGTGGGATCATCGGTATCGGCGCATTGATCATCGCCGGGCTTGTGTGGGCGATTCTTGCGGGTCCAAGCCAAACAGGCAATGGAACCGTTGAACGGAATCTTCGATTCAACGACGAGAACGATCCGATCGTGGGATCGACCAGCACACGCGTGGTCGTACGCATCTTCGGTGATTTCCAATGCCCGGCCTGTGGCACGGCGGAAGCAGGGGTCACGCATGCCCGCCGCACATACGGCGATCAGGTCCGTTTCGTGTGGAATGATTTTCCGCTGTCGCAAATCCACTCGAACGCGATGGCTGCGGCCCGCGCAGCGCGATGCGCCGAGATGCAAGGAAAATTCTGGGAATATCATGATGCGTTGTACCGATATCAACCGCTGTGGTCGTCGCTCGCGGATCCATCTGATGTATTCAAGGGCTATGCGAGAGAGTTGAAGATCGCAGAAGAACCATTCGCAGCATGCCTCGTGAACCACGTGCAAGACAAAAAAATCTTGGATGACGTGAATGAAGGACATGCGAACCGTGTGGACTCAACACCGACGTTTTTTGTCAATGCCAAGCGGATCGTCGGCGTGCTCACGGCAGAGGACTGGGATCGCGAACTCAAACCGCTTGTCGGGTCTTGACGTGTTCTCTCGATTCTTCTTCCCGCTTGCTGTATCATCTGATCACTATTCATACGCGACCACGTTTGGTCGCCACTCTCTCGATTCAATTATGACCATGTTACACGATCCGTCCAACTCGTTTGGTCCATTCCAAGGTTCGCCGAAGACCATGTTTTTTCTCGGCTTGTTTGCTGGTGTTGCCGGGTGCGCCATTGTTGCGCTCGCGCTTCTCCTTTCCTCCGTTTCCTCTGGAAAAGGACTTTTCGCGCTCGGCGGAACGCAGGCGACCATCCCATCTCCGTCACCATCCGCTCCCGAGCCAATAAAACAGGCGTCGCAAGTCAAACCCGTTGATGAAAAAACGGACCATGTTCTCGGTGCAAAGAATGCGAAAGTGACGTTGATCGAATACTCCGACTTTGAATGTCCATTTTGCAAGCGGCATTTTGCGACCATGCAGCAGATCGTGAAGAACTATCCCAAAGACGTCCGCATGGTGTTTCGGCACTTTCCGCTTTCGTTCCATCAGAATGCGGCAAAACAAGCCGAAGCATCGGAGTGCGCGGCAGAGCTTGGCGGGAACGACGCGTTTTGGAAATTCCATGATAAGATTTTTGAACGGACGACGTCGAACGGCACAGGATTCGCTCTTGATGCGCTCGTTCCGCTCGCAAAGGAAATCGGATTGAAT
>CAYHYU010000022.1:0-13728 GCA_964360885.1 uncultured Gammaproteobacteria bacterium
CGACTTCGGCGAGCTCGCTTCGTCTGAGCTCAGCGTCGAAGACAGTCGAGCCGCGGTTTTCAGAGGTTCCAAAATAAAAAAACACGACTCCGCCAGAGTTAGGGCGGAGTCGGTGTGATGTGAGACGTGAGATCGTCTCGTTATGGCTTGAGGCCGTAGGGTCATGAGAGATGAAACCACGTTTCTCGTTTCCTGTCAAGGTTTCGCTCACCAACCCGCAAGTTTCGCGGGAATTTTTTCATTGCCATGAGGAAAAGCGCGTGATACAATTTTTCGGTCTTATATGCAGCTATTTTGGCATGGATATTCCTCGGTTCGAATCGAGTCCAAAACCGGCGACACGGAAGTCACGCTCCTCACGGATCCTTTCGAAAGCGAAGGAAGCGTTCGTTTTCCACGGACCATCACGCCCGACATTCTTGTGTTATCCCATCAAGATCGTAAGCGCCACAATCTCGAAGGCGTTCAAGGAACGCCATTTATCATCTCCGACCCGGGAGAGTATGAAGTACAAGGCATGTTCGTCACGGGCATCCAAGATCCGATGGTCAATGCGAACGAAAAGATGCGGCCCGTCATGTATCGTATCCTCGTCGAAGGAATGTCCGTTGCATTTCTCGGCGCGCTCGCGCGGAGGATCACGCCGCATGAAGTCGAAGCATTCGACAACATCGACATTCTCGTCATTCCCGTCGGTGGCGGAGACGTGATGGACTCGAAGACCGCGAGTGAAACGATCGCGGAGATCGAGCCGCGCATTGTCGTCCCGATCTACTTTGATCTCCCGGGGATCAAGACGCGTCTCACGGGCGTTGACGCGTTCTGCAAATCTCTCGGCGTCTGCAAACGGCAGGATGCGAACAAACTCAAACTGACAAAAAAAGACCTTCCATCTGAAGATCTGCTTGTCGCGGTTCTCGAACGCGCGTAAGACCTATGGAACCTCTGAAACGCACACGATCACGTCGACGACGACGCGAACTTCCACTCGAGCCCTCTCTCATGCGCAGAGGAAGGAAGGATGTGATGCAAGAACCATTGGTCACCCCCGATGAAAAACGCGGTCTCATTCTCGCGCACGCGGCGATGCGAAGCGCTTCTGATCCGCAGCAGATCGTGAGCGTCTGGGCTGGTGCCATCGCGGCGTTCGCCGTGATCCTCGTCGCATGGTGGTGGCTTGCGAAGCCGGCATACACGGAGCTTTTTGCTCGGCCGTCGGATCCGGACGTGCTCGAAGCGAAGCGGATGGCAGCGGAATTTGGCGCACACACCTCACAGGAGCTCGAAACCGCGTCGAAGCGGCTTCGAGATATCGAATCACAGGTGACTCGCAATCAGAATACGCTTGATGTCATGGCGAAGATCATGCAAGAGAGCGCAACTTCGACGATTTTTTCATCTGACTCTCCTTCCTCCACACGTACATAAACGACGTATGCCAGATCACTCATTCGATATCGCGAAGCGCATCCTGCCGCAAGACATCGTTGATGAAATGCGGAAGTCGTTTCTCGATTATGCGATGAGCGTCATCGTAGACCGTGCGCTGCCTGACGTCCGTGACGGACTCAAGCCCGTGCATCGGCGCATTCTCTATTCGATGTGGCAGAACGGCTTACGATCCAGCGCGAAATTCAAGAAATGTGCGGCCGTCGTCGGCGACGTGCTCGCGAAATATCATCCGCACGGCGACTCGGCGGTGTACGATTCGCTTGTGCGCATGGCGCAGGAGTTTTCATTGCGATATCCGCTCGTGCGCGGTCAGGGGAATTTCGGTTCCATCGATGGCGACAGCGCGGCGGCGTATCGTTACACAGAATCCAAACTTCAAGCGATCGCGGAAGAACTTCTTACGGACATCGACAAGGACACCGTGGACATGCGTCCGAATTTCGACGGTTCGTTCAAGGAACCGAGCGTCCTGCCGGGCCGCCTCCCAAATCTCCTTTTGAATGGGTCGGTCGGGATCGCGGTTGGCATGGCGACGAATATCCCGCCGCACAATCTCACCGAAATATGCGATGGCATCGCGGCGCTGATCGAAAATCCCAACATCACGGTGGAGGAGCTTATGCATCATGTGAAAGGACCGGATTTTCCGACGGCGGGGATCGTCTATGACGTGAAAGGCATTCTTCAGGCGTATGCGACGGGAAGAGGCGGGATCGTTATGCGCGCAAAAACGGACATTGTCGAGGATAAGGTCGGGCAATTCCGCATCTTCGTCACCGAAATTCCCTATCAGGTGAACAAATCGACGTTGATCGAGCAGATTGCGAATCTCGTTCAGGAGAAGAAGATCGAAGGGATCAAAGATCTGCGCGACGAGTCGAACAAAGACGGCATTCGTATCGTCATCGAACTCAAACGGGACGCGTATCCCAAAAAAGTGCTGAACCAGCTTTTCAAGTCAACCCAGCTTCAAGACACGTTCCATGTGAACATGCTTGCGCTCGTGGATGGCATCCAGCCGCGCGTGCTGACTCTGAAAAATATCCTCGAGGAATTTGTGAAGCATCGGCAGACGGTCATTCGTCGCCGAACGGAATACGATCTCGCGCGGGCGAAAGAGCGGGCGCATATTTTGGAAGGGCTTCGCATCGCGCTCTTGCACATCGACGAGGTCATCGCGACGATCAAGAAATCGCAAGACAAGGACGAGGCGAAGGTGAATTTGATGAGGAAGTTCAAGCTGTCCGATCTCCAGTCGCAGGCGATCCTCGATATGCGGCTTCAGCAGCTCGCATCGCTTGAGCGCTTGAAGGTCGAGCAGGAATATGCTGAAAAAATGGAGACGATCAAGGAGCTTGAGTCGATTTTGAAGTCCGCGAAGAAAATGCTGCAGATCATCCAGCGCGAGACGCTCGACATCAAGGAGAAATTCGGGGACGATCGGCGTACGCAGGTGATGAAACACCCCGTCGGCGAATTTTCCGCGGAAGATCTCATCCCCGAAGAAGCGACGGTCGTCATGATGACCGCGGATGGATATATCAAACGCCTTCCTCCCGACACGTTCCATGCGCAAGGCCGCGGCGGAAAGGGCGTTTCGGGACTCACGACCAAGGAAGAGGATCAAGTCGAGATGCTTTTTTCGACGAGCACGCATGCGGATCTTCTTTTTTTCACCTCGCGTGGCCGGGTGTTTCACATTAAAGCATACGACGTTCCGCAGGGAAGCCGCACGGCAAAGGGGCAGGCGATCGTAAATTTTCTCGAACTCGCGCCCGGCGAAAAGGTCGCGACTTCCCTTCCGCTCGGCAAGAAAGCACCAACAAAATTCCTTGTGATGGTCACGAAGCAGGGGACGATCAAGAAAACCGCGATCGAGGATTTTTTGAACGTGCGTCGGAGCGGGCTCATCGCGATCAATCTCAAAGAAGGCGACGATCTTTTGTGGGTGAAGCCATCCGCAGGAAAAGATGAAATATCGCTTGTCACGCGCAATGGCCAATCCATCCGATTCAAAGAGACGGATATCCGCGCGATGGGGCGCACGGCGGGCGGTGTGCACGGCATCAAGCTCAAAAAGAATGACGCTGTCGTAGGAATGGATCTCATTCACCCTGACGATGCGAAGAAAGGAACGCTCGCGCTTTTTACCGTTGCGGAAAATGGACTTGGTAAGCGAACGACGATCGAGGAGTACAAAATTCAGAAGCGCGGCGGGAGCGGCATCCGCACGATGAAAGTGACGGCGAAGACAGGCGGCGTCGTTGGCGCCTACATCGCGTCGTCTGATGATAGCCGCGACATCATTCTCATCACGAAGAAAGGGGTCGTGATCCGCATCGCGTTCAAAACCGTCCCAACGCTTGGCCGCGGCACGCAGGGCGTGCGCATTATGCGATTCAAGGAAGAAGGCGACATCGTGAGTAGCACGACGTTTGTAGAACGTGCGGTGGAGAAGGAGGGATAAGAAATTTACCCCAAAATTTTATCCACTAACCCGTACGCCATCGCCTGTTTTGCATCCATGAAGTAGTCGCGGTCAGTGTCCTCCTCGACTTTTTTGAACGATTGGCCGGAATGTTTTGCGAGAAGTTTATTGAGTTGCTCCTTCGTTTTAATAATGCGTTCCGCGCGGATTTTGATGTCCGTTGCCTGACCTTCTACGCCGCCGAGCGGCTGGTGAATCATAATCTCCGAATTTGGCAATGCCATACGCTTCCCCTTTGCGCCGCCCGCAAGAAGCACGGCACCCATTGACGCGGCCATCCCCATGCAGATCGTTGAGATGTCGCACGCAACGTGCTGCATCGCGTCGTAGATCGCGAGTCCTGCGGTCACGGATCCGCCCGGAGAATTCACATACAGTTTGATGTCTTTCGTTTTATCTTGGCTTTCGAGAAAGAGAATCTGCGCGACGATGATATTCGCAACGTCGTCATCAATCGCAGAACCCAGCATGATGATGCGATCTTTGAGCAGGCGGGAGTAAATGTCGTATGCGCGTTCGCCCATGCTGGTCTTCTCAATGACCGTTGGGATGAGATATGAGCTCTTCGTGATGGATCTGATTTCGTAGGGATTCATATGAGAAACATGATACTCCATGCTATTTTAGCAGTCAAATGCAATGAGTGCTAAGGAACCTAAGTTGAATCTTTACTTATCGCAACGATCCTCGGCCCATCCGCCGTCTCCTCAATTCTTCCCGCGACGGTAAACCCTGCCGCTTTTTTGTGTCCGCCGCCACCCAGAATTCTCGCGACTTTGGAGACGTCGCGCGTGACGCTTCGAAACGAACCTTTGACCATTCCGTTTGTGAGTTCGTGGAGAACGAGAATCGTGTCTGTGCCGCCCGTCACGGCATTCAAAAAATTCGATACGCCCTCGATCACGTCTTTCGGAACGTCCCGCACATCTTCTTGCCGCATGTATGTCGATACGACGTCATAGGTTGCGTTGTACCGGAGCCGTGAGAGAAACAGACCCCAGATGTTGAGCGACGAAACCGTTTTGTCGCGCAGAAGATTCGCGTGGATATCGAGGAGCCGACCGCCAACGGAGAGCATCTTCGACGCGGCTTCCACCGCGATCTGATTCGTTGCGGCGTTTGAAAAACTTGACGTGTCCGTGAAGAGTCCTGTGAGGATGGATGTCGCCATCGCGTGGTCCACATGAATCCCATTCGCATCATAAAAGCGATGGATAATTTCCGCAGTGGAGCTCGCGTCTGTGAGCACAAGGTTGAGATGACCGAATCGTTCATTCGTGACATGATGATCGATATTCACGAGAAGATAGCCCGTCGGAAGCCGCGACATGAAATCGCTGACGCCGCAATATCGCAAATCGCCAGCGTCAAAAACAATCACAACATCATAGGCACGGTCGAAGGTGTCTGGGTTCGACGTATATCGGCGCACGTTGTCGAGATAGTGAAAACATTCTGGCGGCGCATCAAGACAGAACGCGGTCACATCTTTTTTTTCTCGCAACAGCCAATTCAAGATACTCGAGCTTGAACCGAGAGTGTCGCCGTCCGGTTTTTTATGCGCAATAAGAAGCACGCGATCTGATGCGCGAATCGCGTCATGGAGACGTCCGAAGAGATGGGCTGGGCTACTCATGATGAATCGAGTAGCGTATCCGCTTATGTGCCGCGCGTCAAGAGTCGTGTGAATCTGTGCGTTTTTGTCTTCATCTGAGGCCTTGTCTTTTTTTTCGACAATTGTCGGGAGACAAGGGCTCGGATGAGTCCCCGACGCATTCGTTTTCATTCGCGAATGGTCGGGGAGAAGAAGTGCGCGCAGTCCGGAGAACAGGGTCGTCTGCATCCGGTTCGACATGGACTCGTACGACCACATGCATGCGTCCATGAGAACGGTAGATAACTGCTGCGCCCAGCTGTGCTACGGTTGGTTCGATCATTGGTTTTCAATCGAACGTGTTGCTCTAGCATAGACCAAAAAACTTGTCAAGAGTGAAATGGGCAGAAAAAAGCAAAAAGTATTTTTTTAGCTAAAATAAGCTAAAAAAAGCTATTGAGAATGTAAAAAAATCGTTGCTTGTTCCCTCATCTCATTTTTTGTCCGTCCATTCTTCATTTTTTTCGGCGCGGCATCCCGTCATCGCGAGTTCCAAGAGAATGCGAAACGTATTGCTCAAGGCCCTGCTTTCAATAATAACCGAATGCATTTTCCCCTCAAAAGAGACAAGCGCTGTTTTATTTTCGAAAATAGTAATATTTGTATTGAATCGCGAAAACCGCGACGGAAGCATGCATACCTCTTTGTTCGTTACGGGTGATTTTTCTTCTAAAGGCGGCGTATATCCTGAATAGATCCCAAAGATTTTTACTCCTTTTTTGACAACTTTCTCTCGCAATGGCTTGAGTTCCTCCGGAGTCAAAATGCGATACATGGTTTCCACGTCCGTAATTTCAAAAATATTTTTTGCCTGACTTGCCTGCAATTCGGTAATCATCGCGAGAATTCCTTCCTTCCCCTCATATGTTTTGACCGTTGGTTTTTCACCCCCAGACGCAAGTCGAAGATCCGGAAGCGCTTCTTCCAGCTTGTTCAGATCCGTTTTGAGCTCCGTTTCTTTTCGTCGCGCATAGGCGAGAAGCGTTTCCGGCGACTCTGCGGCGAAGAACTTCTTTTTTCCTCGCAGAATGCTTGTCATGAGCCCGCGCTTCGTGAGCGACTCGATCGCGATATACACGGCTTGACGCGAGAGGTTCGTCCGTTTTGTGATGTCTATGACCGTTTGCGGCCCACCTTCGAGTGCTGCAAGATACGTATTGATCTCGCTATCCGTCAGACCGATAGAACGAAGAATGGGGGAAACATCGCGCATAGTATAAAAAGTATAGCAGAAAAGAGGAGTTTTCCACAAGATAAAATTTCTGCATTCTGCGAAGGTGTGTTAGCATTAAATGGCTAGGAATGTTCCTATGCGATGCCATCACAAACTCCTTCTGACGAAAGGATTCGATGGGTGAATCGTCCGCGGACGGTCGCATGCCCGTCCAGATCCGAAAAAGGTGGGTCATGTTCGGCGGCCCGTAGCTTCCGACATGACGAGGCGCCTTGTCTCGCATGCATCTTGTGTCTGGAGTGAACACGGATGAGTTCCGTGCGACAGTAGAGAGCTTCCCTCTTCATCCGTAGGGGATAACACGCCACGATTTTTTCAGCTCTTTCTGTCCATTCGTCTCGGCGCGAAAGCGCTATTCTGGGTCTGCGGCCCCACGGAGTCCGCGAGACAGCGGACATTGTCCGCACCGTCTCGAATATCGAGACGAAATCACATGCCTTGAGAGCTCGAATGTCGAGCTTCTCCTCTCTATACTCCCCCGCGTACCGCGCATACTCAGGGGAGATTTTTTTTGAGGCATCCCTTGACATTTCTAGGGATGTATGGTTTACTTCTCCATCGCTCTTTTTATTCTCAACCAAGCCAAGGAGGTCTACATGTTGGAGGGAATATCGGTTTCCGTGTTGTCGAGCACAAGACAAGAAATCGCGATCGAGTTCGCTGGATATCTTGGGCGACACATAGAACCCTTGACGCTGATGGTCGAGGTTGGGCGGGAACGTCCGCACCTCACGGCCTTTACGTTGGATGGCACGCATTGTGTCCACTCCAAACGGAACGATGCGAAAGATTCCACCTCGGACGTGATCGGGCGGTATCGGCTGTCAATTCCAGTCACCCGCACCCCGACGGAGGGCATCTATGTCACGATGCCGGCGACGAATAATCTTCGTCTCCTCGATGCGCCGGATGGAGGTTGCGCAACGCTCGGGGAGATCTGCGTGATTTCTCAACGCGGCGAGTTCTTCCTTGTCGTGCAAAACGAAGCTATCTCGTGCCGACAGGATGACGGCGGGCGAGTGATCTGCTTGGGGCTCGATGGGAGGCCGCAGATCGCGGAGTATCTTGCGTCGCTCTACGCAAACCGGAAAGAATCACTTCCGCCGCTCCAGCCGCCCTTGCCGGATCCGCCAGTCGAAACGTTTCTTGTCAACCATGGTCGCGTTCTCTGGTGGAGCGCAAGCCAGGGGATGGGACGGATCCTGACGAACAAAGGAGTCGTTGGCGTGCACTGGTCGAACGTCGCGCCAAGTGATCGCCGCGCATATCTCGTACCCGGCGAACCTGTGTCCTACGTGACACTTCGCACGCCGCACGATTCCGGACGCAAAAAAAGCTACCAGTGGGAAGCGATCGGGGTGCTACATCTCGTCGTGGAATGACGCGTCTCATGAGGGGGTAGGTGGTTTCACACTTGCCCCCTCTTTCTATTTCCATCGCCAGCCAGTTTTTCGGTGCCACCGCTCGATATGTTGAAAGCGTTCCGCGAATGTGGCGGCAGTGATTCGCGAATCCATCGCATGGATTTTTGACGAGATAAAATAATGTGCAACGGGACGGGCTAAAAATAACGCCGGCGTAGATCGGAGGATCGTTTCCGACACCGCGGCGCGTGCGGCGCGGAGATCGTCGCTTGTCGTGGCGGATCGGACGCGTTCCAACGCCGCGTCAACGGCGCGGTCACGCAGATTCGAGATATTTACGCCGCGATCAACGGCTTGCCTGCTCGACCAAAATGGGAGGAGATCTTGCGTGGGCCCGAGAAGAATGTTTAAGAGAACCACCTGCGCATCTCGATCGCGTGTCGCGTGTCGCAAAAGTTCTTCCATCGGCAAAACGTTCACGGTGACTCGTGCGCCAAGCAGCGACCATGACCGCTTCAACACGTCGGCGACTTCCTCAAGCGCGGATCCCTCCGCAACGCTGATTGTGAGGGAAAGTTCGGTAGTGGAAGAAGCGTTTGCCGCTTGTCCCGTCAGAATATCGGGCGTCGTTCGCCGTTTGTTTTTCTGTTTTTTGCTTTCCGTTTTCTGTTTTTTATCCCTCGTTTCCTTTTGTACAGGAGGTTTCCAAATCCGAACGTTTCCGTTCTCCGGCAACGCCCATCCGGCGTTCGTGAGGATCGTTCGCGCGCGTTCGAGATCGAAGGAGGGGATGAATGCACTCGAGGTCGCGATCGCGTCGAATGGATACGGTCCGCTGACCGCATCGCTCGATCCATGGAATGCATCCGCGATGTCGCGTGGATTCACGGCAAGTGCAAGAGCTTGTCTCAATTCTTGCTGCGACAGCATGGAATTTTTCAGATTGAAAAACGCGACGGTCTCCTGCGGAAGCTCCACACGAACGTCCGTGATGCGCGCGCCGCTCGGCATGCCGATGTTTTTTGGATCCACAAATGCGAGCGCGTCCACGAGATCCGCTTTGAGCGCGTCTTGCGCTTCCTTTCGTGATGTAAAGAATTGGAACACGATGTTTTTGAGATTCGGCCGGATTCCGGCGGCGTTTTCGAATCGTTCGAGCGTGTAGGCATGGATCGCGCCCGTCGAATCGCGCGTGAAGGATTTTACACGATAGGGTCCAGCGCCGATCGGTTTCAGGTTCAAGTCGCTCAAACGCGCCGTTTCTGCCGGAAGATCCTGCCAGAGATGCGCGGGCACGATCCCGAGCGTGAGTTTTGTGAGAAAGAATGGATCGGGCCGATCGAGCGTGAAGACAACTGTCGACGGATCCGTCGTTGCGACGGTGACGCCGCGGAACGCGGGGAGGAGAGGACTTTTTCGCGCCGGATTTTTTATACTGTCTAGTGTGAATCGGATATCTTCAGAAGTGAGTGGTTCGCCATCATGAAATCGTGCGCCTCCACGAAGGTGTACCGTGAGCGTTTTTCGGTCGTCTGACCAGGCAAAAGATTCTGCAAGATCTGGCGTCGCTTCGAGGCCATCGAACCGGAAAAGTCCCGTGTAAATGAGCCGAACAAGATCCGCATCGACGTCGTTTCCTGGCGAGTCGAGCGGGTTGATATGCGATGGTTCTCCGACGAGCGCTTCGGTCAGCGTGCCGCCGACCACGGGCACGTCCACGAGACGTGTTGCGAGAATCGATGCGCCGGCTGCGAGCAGCGCGAACGCCGCGATGGCTAATGCCGCCAGAAATGCACGCCGTTCGGTTCGACTCATAATCCGAAACATATATCGGAATTGACGCCATTTCGGGACGCGTTCGGGCGAGGTGACGGATAGGACGAGCGCGTGGTCATGCGTCGCTTCCGCCATCTGTTCCACACCCGGTTCGGCGGACGGGAGCCAAAATAGAAGCCGCTTCAGGCGACGCAATTGACGCTGGATCGTGTTCCAGTCCATGCGCGGTTCAACTCAAAACGACGTTCAAGATCGCCGTGAGAAAAAACAAGCACGCGATGCCGATTGTCGCGTAAAATAGACCTTTTTCAATCCCGCGCTTGGTGCGAAATACTTCGGCTGCGCCGCCAAATGCCGCGCCAAGACCCGTGCCACGTTGTTGTAACAGAATCGCGGCGACAAGGAGAATCGAAAGGATGATTTGAAGAATGGAGAAGAGGAGAGCTCGCATCGTAGAGGAACGGTAGCGACAAGGGGCAGAGGTGTCAAAGTCGGCAGAGGCGCTGTGGTACACTGTGAGTGATGGCGCACATATTTCGCTACCGAACGAGGCATCTCATTTTTCTCGTGTTTTTAGTCCCTCTCGTATTGTGGGCGGCTTATTTTAGCGTGCTCGTCGTACAAAACGTGCGAGTCATCCAGAGCGGAGAAAATCCTGCGGAAATCGCGAAACGGAAACAGTTTCACGCGAGCATTGCCAAGACGATTGCGGAACACAGTGCCGAGACCATGGATCAGTCGCGAATAGAAGGAACAGGGAAGGAGCCGACGCTCGGGAGTCCGAACGCGCGCGTTCACATCGTCGAATTTGTCGATTATCAATGTCCGTTTAGTCGCCGCGAAGCGTCGATCATGCGCGAATTTCTCAGTCGTCATCCGGTCGACGTTTTTTTTACTCTTCGTGATTTTCCCATCCGTGAACTCTATCCGGACACGGAGCGCGTCGCGATCTCTGCACGCTGCGTATTCGATCAAGGCAATCTCGATCGCTTCTGGCGCTATCACGATCGTCTGTATGCAAGTCAGGATGCACAGTCCGCGAGCGACCTTCGCTTTTATGCGGAGCAAGTGGGTGCGGATCTCGACGCATACGACGCATGCATCGCGTCTGCTCGTCCGCTCGCGCACATTCGAGAATCCTTTGCAGACGGCGTCGCGGCCGGCGTTGTGGGGACGCCAACGTTTTTCTTTAACGGAGTGAAGATTCAAGGCGCGATGGACGCTGAGTCGCTGGAGATCATGTTCGACGAAATAAAAAGACAGAGCGTGCCTCGCGTATGAAACCGATACGAATGGAGGTCATCCATGTTCGAGCGACGCTTTTCGCCTTTTTCATGATGTTTACGCTGCTGTTTGTCGCGGGAATTCGGACAGTGTTTGCCGCTTGTGACGGAACGGATGCATGCGTTTCCGAATGCCCGACTGGCAGTTTAACCAAAGGTGTGTGTAAAGGAAAAACAGGTTCGGATGGAAAGCCGCTCGTCTGTTGTATCGCGCCGAAAGCAGATGATTGCCCAGGATCCTGTTCCGCAGGCACTACATGCGGTTCGGGATTCGAGGAGATTCCCGGTAAAAAGTGCCCAACAGGAACTCTGTGCTGCCAGGTCACTACATCTCCCACATGTCCTCGCGGGGTCTGCATGGCGAATCGATGCACAGGAAACTATCTCGGATTGAAAGAGGGGTCTTGTCCGTCAAAAGATGGCGTCCCCTATTATTGTTGTTTCATCCCAGAGATCGAAGCTGCTGCCGCAGCTGCATCAAAATCCGCGCCACCGCCAAACTCCCTCTGCTTCACGCAGGACCAGTGCACGGCGCCGGAATATGGCGGACATCTCGATCGGTTCGTTTCTGGACAAGGATGTCCCGCCGGACAAGGGAAATGCCTCGCACCGGAAACGGAGATCGAACTCTCGTTCCCAATTCTCGGACAAAAAACCGTACAAGGATTTCGAGCATTCGTCTTTCTTCTCTTTCGATTTGCATTGAGCATTCTTGTGATTACGGCCGCGGTTGTATTTGTCTGGGCAGGATTCCGTTACATAATCGGTGCTTCGTTCGGCGACATCAAAGCCGCTAAGGAATGGATGGTCAATGCGACGATTGGACTCCTTCTCGCGTTCGGCGCGATTCTCTTGTTGCGTACGTTGAATCCTGCGACGACGCGATTTGAAGCAATTCCGATTTTTCTCATCAATAAGCAAGAATTCTCACTGCTGAATCGATGTGCTGACAGCAAGTCAAAAGATGGAAAAGCTGCGCAATTCGCGGATGCCGGCCAGCCAGTGGGTCAGATTCCGTTCAGTCCAGATCCAAAGAAATTTACGATCCCAGCGGAAACAACAGAGTGCGGGAAGGATTATTACATACAGGGAACAACAGGACAGACGTGCAAAGGATCTATCTGCAAGGATAAAGATAAGATTTGCAACGTGTGCGCCGGACAAGCGCTGATGCACATTCCAGAATGCGCAGGCAAACGTTCAACAGATATGACGTGCATGAAGGCGATTTTTGCAGGCACGGTGACGTGGAAAGATACGACATATCCGGTGAGCATGTTTTTAATCCCTGTCTGCCAATGGGCTCAACCTAAGGAACCGAAAGAGTGGACGTCAAGCGACGTCAAGAAGAATTTAGGAGCATCGTTTTTGTCCGGATGGATTTTGAACCAATCAACGGAGGCAACCGGTATCACGGGGTACGGATTCAATCTCCAAAAAAATTATTTGGATGACATGTGGAATGATTGTCTCAAACGCGGAAAATTGAACGGGGTCGTCTTGGGAGTGGTTTATAAAGATCATTGCTCGGCGCTTCGAGCCGCATTAAAGGCCAAATCTACGCTCAAGGGCGTGGACGCGTCAAAAATAGAAGCCGCTGCGGTCGCAACGAGCTGTCTCATTTCGCCAAACGACATACTGATTGTGACAAAAAACGATTGTACGAATAATCCGAATAAAGGCAATAAAGCCAATTCGAAATATTTTTCCAGCTATCTCGACCAACACGATCGAGATTGGTTTGACAATTTCGTTCAGATCGGCACGGCGTCCTTGCTTGTACCGGCAACAGAATCGCAGGAAGATTTGGCCGCAAGAGCCATCTATTGCGGTTGGAGAGTGAATCCAGGCGCCGGATGGGTTGCAGTTAATAAGACGACGCAACGATTCGATTCGGTCGGAGAAGGGGATCAGAATCCGTATTGGTCGTGGACAGATCTGAACGACGCCATTGCCGGAAAAAAAGCGATTCAGTGCAATTTTGAGTTGAACAGTTTTAATGCCCCAAGGAATCCCTCAAGCGACGCGAATCTGATGTCTGGATGTGGGATCAACGGGCGGGAAGTGCCGCCGATCTAATCGATGTTTCTTTTCCCTTTCCATCCGAGAATCGCACGCTCCCACCGCTCCATCGTTCCGCAGTCGAACCACTGACCGTCGAGTACACATCCCGCGAGGCGGCCTTCTTTTGCAAGACGCGGAAAAAGATCGCGTTCGAACATGAGAAAACGTCGCGCATGATCGACTTCGCACAAGACAGATGGATTCACAATGTAGAGACCAGAGCTGATAAAGTTTGTCGGCGGATTCACGGGTTTTTCGTGAAATCGCGCAATGCGGTTGCCATCGAGTTCCGCGACGCCGTACTCGGAAGGATTTGGCACGGACACGAGCGCGATTGTTGCCGCATGATTCGCCGTGGCATTTGTCTCTGTCTGATGGAACTTTTCGAGTGCCGCAAGATTGAACTCTTTCAG
>CAYHYU010000023.1:0-12906 GCA_964360885.1 uncultured Gammaproteobacteria bacterium
CACAACCGAACCATCCGAGAGAATTCAGTAACCGTTACTTATGGGCTAGAGCGATCCTCAGGAATTTGGACAGTTTATAGACATCAATTTGCGCTCTATTGAGCAAAAAATACTATTTTAAGCGAAAAAAGATCCGCAAGGAACTTGACAGAATAGTTCAAATGTGATATAGTATTTTGTTCTTTAAATGACAGATCGTGCCTGACCGCGGAAAGATCGCCCTTCAGATGACTCATGAAAGAGACATATTGCATTCTGCTCTCTCTATGTGTGATCCGAGGGGCAATCACGCCTCCGCAACATAGGTCGCTATCGGCCAGAAAGCAGGATACGATGAACAACCAGAACGCTCTCTCGCATCTCGTCGCGAAGCTCATCGAGACCGCAAGGACGCTCAAGTCGATCGATCGACTCGATCTCACGAATGTGAGATTCGACGAATCGCCATTCGCCGAGTTCTCTGGAGAGGAGTTCGCGCCGCTCGGACTTTCGTCCGAAGACAGAGGGGTGCGTGTCCTCGTCGCCATCCATCGATGGACGCGCGTGGACGACAAGGGGCTCGACATAATCGAGCGCGCGGTGGCGAAGCTCACGAACCTCGCGGCGCAGAGAATGCTCGCCGAGAAGCGCGCCTGCCTCCTCGCGGAGATCAAGACGCTCGACGTGCGATCGCACGTCCCGGACAATGCGTCCGTCGAGACGCTCGAGCGGATGATCCGCACCGACCGCGGGGTCGTGCTCGGCTGGATCGCAAAGGCGGTCGAGCGCGTGAATGCTCTCGCGATCGTCGTCGGCGAGACCCTCGTCGATGCGAACGTCGACGATGCCACGCAGAGCACGCTGCTCCGCGCACGGTTCGACGAGCTGCTCTCTCACGAGAGCGGCCTCAAGGCACGACGGGCGCAGCAGGACGCGATTCACGCGCAACGTCAAAGGGCAAAGACGACCTTCGCTCTGTCACAAGCCGAGGGGGAGATCCGCACGCAGTGCATGCGTCTCGGCCTTCCGCAGACGGCGCTCGCGCGCAAGCTCGACGAGTATCGAGCGACCGGTATGATGCCGAGCTTCACGCGAAGGTCGGAAGTCAAAACGCGGATTCCGTCGCGGTTCGAGGAAAAACTCGCGCGAATTGCGCTCGAAGCTGCAGCTGCCGCAGAGTAGCGGCGCAACGCAACCACGCACATTACTACGGATACCCCGACACGAGAAGTTGACGTGTCGGGGACCTACTTCGAGAGCTGACGATAGTCGTCGGCAATCGAAATTGGTTCCAACACGCGGAGGTTCCCCATGTCGCTCTCTTCACAATCTTTCGACGAGCTCGTTACCCTGCAACACTCCCTCGATGCCGCACGGCAAACCGGCGCGCATCTCGCCGTCACGGAGGGAAGCACGTACTTCCCGAGCGTCGACAGGCAGATGATCGTCGAGGCACTCTCGACGACGGACAAGAGGACCCAGCAAGCGATCCGCATCGTGACCTCTGCCTCCAATTGGAGGCACGTCGACGAGCAGTCGCTCCGCCAAATCGCTTGGGCGCTGAGGCGCATGGACTGTGTGCACAACACCGAGGTGCGGAACGAGAAGGCGCAAGGCGAGGCCGAGGCCAAAGCCGATGCCGATCGCGACAAGCTCGTCGAGCACTGCGCAACGCTCTACGGGCTCTGCAACGCAGCTCGTCGGGAGCTCGGCAGAACTCACGTGGAGTTCTCCCGCGGGGAGCTTGCAGAACGGCGGACCGAGACCCTGCGCGAGCAGCATAGGGCGCTGCTCGAACAGCTCCGTGCGCTGAACGCTGCGGTCGCAGCGCAGCACAAGGCCGAAGAGCCGCGCAAGTCGAAAGGCAAGCGCCGCGCTCCTCCGCCCGAGCCCCAACGTCCGCAGCGCACCCACGCGGCGTGACCAACGCACCTTCCACATACCAGGTATGACAACGCAGTCAGTTGCCGTACCGGGGTCCAATCCTACAAAGTGCTGAGCATCACTCTAAACTGCTCTTTTTTCTATGCCACGCTCACACTCCATGGCACTTCTTAAATTTCTTCCCGCTTCCGCATGGGCACGGAGCATTTCTTCCGATTTTCTCGCTGCGATCACCTTCCTTTGACGGACCGGAAAGCTGGATCGGCGCGCTGCCGAATGTCCCGCCGCGCATCTCGCGTTCGACGTCCTGCTCGACGATCCGAATTTTGAAAATCGCGTGCGCGACCTGGCGATCAATCGCGGCGATGAGCTCGTTGAAAAGACGATACGCTTCTTTTTTATATTCCACGAGGGGGTCGCGTTGACCGTATCCTTGAAGACCGATGCCGCGTCGCACATGTTCAATCGCGTCGAGATGATCGATCCACAGCATGTCGATGGCATGGAGCAAAAGCGACTTCTCAATTTCTCCCATTTTCACCGGATCGCCGATCTCATTCTCGAGCGCGGCGTATGCCTCGCGCGCGCACGCAACGAGTCCTTCGATCAGCCCCGTGCGTTTCACAGCGATGTCTTGCTTTCCCTCAAACTCCGTCGTCAGAATCGTCATTCTCCTCTTCACGTCGCTGAATGAAGGGAAAATCGCAGCCGCTGCTTTTTGGATATCCTCGAGAGCCCACTGCGATGAATCATCCCCCGCCGTATGAAAGAGGACGATCTGTTCGATTTCATACTCCACGGCGCCGAGCACCTGTGTCGTGAGCGGACGCTCCCCTTCGTGCGTAGGTTCATGCGAGTGGAGAAGAATATCGCGCCTCCGCTTGTAGATGACGGTCCGATGCTTATTCAGAACGTCGTCGAATTCGAGCAGATGCTTACGAATGTCAAAGTTGTTTCCTTCGACTTTTTTCTGCGCCGTCTCAATCGCTTTCGAGAGCATGCGGCTTTCGATCGCTTCGTCATCCGGCAACCCAAGCAGATCCATGCGCTTTTTCATCCGGTCAGATCCGAAGATGCGCATGAGGTCATCTTCCATGGAGACATAAAATTGGGTCGATCCGAGATCGCCCTGACGACCCGAGCGGCCGCGGAGCTGGTTGTCGATGCGCCGCGCCTCGTGCCGTTCCGTACCGAGCACGTGCAATCCGCCGAAATGCTTTACCTCCTCCGCTTCGGCGAGAATCGGCGGGTTGCCGCCAAGGAGAATGTCAACGCCGCGACCAGCCATGTTTGTTGCGATCGTGACGGCGCCTGCGCGTCCGGCTTGCGCAATGAACTCCCCTTCCTTCTCGTGATTCTTCGCGTTGAGAAGATTGAATGGGATGCCTTCGGTCGTGAGAAGCTTCGCGAGGATCTCGTTTTTTTCGATCGACACCGTGCCGACGAGAACGGGCTGACCCTTTGCATGCACACGTGCGATTTCACGAACGACGGCTTTGAATTTTCCTGTTTCGGTTTTGTAGACGCGGTCGGAAAAATCCTCACGCCGCGAAGTTTTATTCGTCGGGATTGAGAGGACTTCAAGTTTATAAATTTTGTGAAATTCTTCGGCTTCGGTGACGGCGGTTCCGGTCATCCCCGCGAGTTTCGCGTAGAGCCGAAAATAATTCTGAAACGTGATCGTTGCCATTGTCCGCGACTCGCGTTGAATGGGAACGCGTTCCTTGGCCTCAATCGCCTGATGCAGACCTTCGGAATACCGCCGACCATGCATGAGACGACCCGTGAATTCATCTACGATGATCACTTCGCCGTCCTTCACGACGTAATCGCGGTCGCAGCGGAACAGCGTGTGCGCGCGCAATGCTTGTTCGAGGTGATGCACGAGCGCGAGGCCGCCCTGAACGTACAGATTATCCACGCCAAGCCATTTCTCGATCTTTGTGATTCCTTGCTCCGTGAGCGTTGCGGCGCGGAGCTTTTCGTCTACGGCGTAATCCGTTGCAGCATCGAGCCGCGCGACAAGATCCGAAAAGCGATAATAGAGATCCGCGGCTTCTTCCGCAGGCGCGCTGATGATGAGCGGCGTGCGCGCTTCGTCGATGAGAATCGAGTCCACTTCGTCAACGATCGCGTAATTCAATTCGCGCTGAACCATTTCCTCCTCGCGCGACACCATGTTATCGCGAAGATAATCGAACCCGAATTCGTTATTCGTGCCATAGGTAATATCCGCGAGATACGCGTCGCGCCGGCCGCACGGACGAAGATAGTCCATGTCCACCTTGAACGACCCTGTGTCGTCGCGTTCCGCATCATGGCTCGGCTCGTTTTTGAACTCCGGATCGTATCGAAATCCTCCATCGTGCTGGATACAACCGACGGTGAGTCCGAGGGAATGAAAAATTTGCCCCATCCACACGGTATCGCGCCGCGCGAGATAGTCATTTACCGTCACGAGATGGGCGCCCTTTTCCGTGAGCGCGTTGAGATACAGAGGCGCAACGGCCGAGAGCGTTTTCCCCTCCCCCGTTCGCATTTCCGCGATCATCCCGCGATGCAGCGCCATGCCGCCGATGAGCTGCACGTCATAGTGCCTTTGCTTCAACACGCGCCGCGACGCTTCGCGTGCCATTGCGAACGCCTCTGGCAGAATCTCTTCAAGAGTTTCTCCATGTGCAAGACGTTTTTTCAATTCTTCGGTTGTAGATTTCAAACCGTCGTCGGACAAGGACTGGATGCTCGGCTCGAGTGCGTTTATGCGTACAAGAAATGGACGTGATTTCTCGATTTCTCGCGCATTCGGATCACCAAAAAGTTTGCTCAATATGCTCATAGCGTTGAAGGACTGTACTCAATTTCGTTCAAAAAGACAAACCAAAACCCCCTCTTTGTCAACAATGTCAACAATGAGGGGGTTCCAAGGGGCGATCTTACTTCTTACAGACCTTCTTCGCTGCTTCGTACCCATCCCATGCTGCCTTATGCTCTGCCTTCCATGCATCCCATGCGCTCTTGCGCGATGCCTTCCACGCTTCTCCGGAGCCTTTCAATGCAGCTTTCTTCGCCATCATGGCTCCCTTCTCGGTGGCATGCATTTGCGTCTTGTTCGGATTGGCCTTGGCAGCGGTCATCGCATTTTTTGCGGCAAGCATTGCGGAGGCCTTTGCGCTGTTGTATATATCCCAAGACAACTTTTTGGCCGCGGCGTATTTATCCCAGGCCGCTTTTTTGGCCACGGCGTACGTGTCCCATGCCGATTTCTGACATGTGGACATTGATGTGTCCTTCATGGCATAATCACCTGCGGCTTTCTTGGTTTCTACTGTCTTCATTTCTACCGCGAGCGCAGGCGTTGCGATGAGCGATGCAAGCATCGATCCCGCAAGGATATAACGAGAAAACGTCATAGATGAAAAGAGTTACCTGATCCTAATGTGGATCGTATAGTAATAGTATACCAGAATAACACGCAGACGTTACGGACGACGATGGCTTTCGATGATCCGATCTTTTTTCTGCGCGAGCGTTTCGCGCAAATGATCCTTTACCTTGTCAATGGCCTTATAGAGATCCTCGGCCGTGCGCTCGAGCTTCATCACGTCGCCGACGAGTTCCACGGTTGCCGAGCACGTAAACACCGCGCCCTTGTTGTGATGGTTCGTGTCTTTGCCGATATGGACATCCACCTGAAACATTTTCACTCCATACTTTTCGATCGCGCTAAATTTTTCTTCGACATACTGGCGAAGCGCCGGCGTGAGTTCGCACCCCGTGGCGCGGAGGTTGAGAACCATATACGACATAAGTGTACGCATATCTTCGTGAATAGACAACCATGGGGTCCACCCGTAACAATTCCGCTCCAAGCAACCGTACATTTTTCACCTACGGTTATTTTCTTTTTCAAAATGCCAATACTTGACTTTTTTTACTGCATATAAGAAAATTTAAAGGGCAAGCCCCCAAGGAGAAAAAATGGACATTGTTAGCACCTTACAAGCAATTGAGGCGGAACAAAGAGCGCTCGAAACACGACGTGAAGATGTCTTGCGCGAACTTCGTGAAGGACGTGCGACCACGGGCGATCGTTTCCTGGACTTCGAGATCTTGAGCATCCGCATCAGAAGATCGAACGAGAATATCGCCAATGCATTGCGCAGCATCGAAAAAAAGCTCCAAGGAAAATCCGGACAGGCCGTGCTCGTGATCGAAACAAAATACGAGTCGTTCGGCCCGAATGACGCCTGTAGCTCTGTTGCCGAACGATATATCCTCGGCAAGTTGTCCGCCGAAACGCTCGCGCTGAATCCTCCAAACTTTCAAATCCCCGTGGAGAGCTCCGCGGAGATAGACGGTTCTTATCTCTGGGACGCAAGGAAGACGCGTTTCCGTGGCACAGAAACTCCCGTCCCATCCGAGGACTGCGCAAATCGATTCCTCATCGCACTGTATGCGGGAACCAACAGTGCCGCACATGTGAGAATCTCTATTGGGAATGCAGAGGTCGAATCCTGTATTCCAAAAATCGGCCCGTTGCGCTCTCGCCTCGCCAACGCCGCGTCGCATTTCTCTTTCGATGGCCCGTTGACAGGTTTCCTTCTCGCAGAAAGCAAAAAGCGATAACGAACCTTCGTCTCACCTCTACTTCGCCAAACTCGACTTGGCGGAGTTTTTTATTCAGAATCCCAACAATTGCACTTCGTCTTCGAGAAGAATTCCTAACTCATCCCGTACCTTCATTTTCACGTAGCTCGAGAGCGCGATCACATCTTGTGCGGTCGCACCGCCGAGATTGAGAAGAAAGTTGCCATGCACCGGGCTCACCTGCGCTTTGCCGATCGTGTACCCTTTGAGCCCAAGCTTTTCGATGAGCCATCCAGCAGGAATGCGATGTTTCGCGAGAAATTCCGACGGGATCTCGTCTCCGTTGCATCGCAACTTCTCGAGCTCTGATTCATCGCGGAACTCAAAATTCTTGAAGAGACAGCCAGCGCTGAATGCCCCTTGCGGCTGCATCTCTTTACGTTTCTCTATGATCTCTTCGATCTTTTTGTGAGTCGTGACAGGATTACGAGCGTGCAGCATCAGTGTGGTCGCGAGAATAACATGCGGCTCATGCTTAAACCGGCTGTCGCGATAACGAAAACGACATTCCACGTTTGTATAGGTGACACGTTTTCCATTCACGACATCATACGCGTCAACAGACGTCACAACATCTTTCATCTCTCCGCCGAAACATCCCGCATTGCCATACGTCGCGCCGCCGATCGTGCCCGGGACTCCAACGCCCCATTCGAAACCCGTGAGTCCCGCATCTGCAGTCGCTTTTGCGAGCAGTCCCGTAAACATCCCGGAAGCGACGGTGACGGAGGTGCCGTTGATCTCGTATGAGCGATCTGCGGATTGGATCACGACCCCGTCGAATCCGCCATCCGCGACGAGCAGATTGGATCCAGCACCAATCAGTGCCCACGGAATTTGGAAACGCTGTGCGACTTCAATCGCAGAGACAATCTCCTCAATCGTATTCGCAACAAGATACAACCGCGCCGGCCCGCCGATTTTGAGATAGGTGTGCGCGGACATGGGCTCGTTTTCCTTGCACGAGGGAAACAGGCGAAGGAATTCACGGACAGTCATTTTGGCGCGTTGATGTGTTGTAATAATTCAGTAACCGTATTCTGTAAATCCGGAATTTCGTGACGAGCCACATTCCACAAGATCACCAAATCAACGTCTGCATAGTCATGTGCAAGCTTATCCCTCATCCCCGCCATGCGTTTCCATGGAACATTCGGATGACTCTCGCAGAGTTCTATTGGCAGCCGTTTCACGGCTTCCCCGATGATTTCTACTTTTCGTATTACAGTGTCTTGCGTCTTTATGTCATTCAAAAATTCTTCTTTTGTCATCTTCCCAATGTGTCCGATGATATCGCGTATGGCACTCACGATGTCATCCAAATACACCCTAGGATCTTTTTTCATAAATGACGACCTGCTCGCTCAACACGCGATCACGAATACGTCGGTGCAACCCGCTGTACGTAATGACATCTACTTGGCGCTTCAGGCATTCTTCTAAATCTTGTTCAAGACCGATGAGCGCCAAAAGCCCCATGGTTGATGGAGGTTCGATTAGTACGTCAACGTCGCTTTTCTTCCGTTGTTCCCCGCGCGCGAAGGAACCGAACACAGCCGCCTTTCGGACGCCATAACGCCGAAAAATTGGACTGGCGCGACGTCGAATCGTTTGAATTTCTTTTGACGCTTGCATATGACCGCAGTGTACTGCAAGACATCATTTGCTACAACGACGTAGAGGCGTGATTCATCCTGATTGTTTTCCGTATTGCCGCATCAATATCCCCGGCTCCCATCACGAGGACGAGATCCCCCTGTGTCGCGAGATCCGTGATGCGACGAACTGCGGCATTCGGATCAGCCGCATATTCGACGACGCGAGAGGCGCCGCGATCCGCGTCATGGCGAACGATCGCATCAACGAGATCTTTCGATGAGATGTCCGCGTCTTGCGATGCGTCACGGCCCGCGACGTCGTAAATCTCACACACGACGAGAGCGTCCGCGAGATCGAATGACGGAACAAAATCGAGAAACAGATGTTTCGTGCGATTGCGATGGTGCGGCTGAAAACAGAGGAGAGTGCGACGCACGGCGCCCGACTCACGACGCCCGTCCCTCGCCGCCTCCAGCGTTGCCGCAACCGCCGTTGGGTGATGCGCGTAGTCCGAGTAGATGCGCGCGCTATTTTTCTCGCCGAGAAATTCAAACCGTCGCCAAATGCCTGTAAAGGATTCAAGTGCGGCCACGATCGCGTCATCAGACGCACCAAGTGCGCGAGCGACTGTTGCGGCTCCGGCGGCGTTCATCTGATTAAAACGGCCTGGAACATTCAGATGGAACGAGTCGGTTGCAAATGGAATGATGCGGTGTGCGGACGTAGAGGTTGTAACGTCCCGCACATGTGCATCCTCCATATTTGCAACGATAAATCCGCCGGGAACAACCTGATCCATCAATTCGCGAAACGCCGCTTTCATGTTTTCAATCGTTGGAAAAATATCCGTGTGATCGAGTTCGATGTTGTTCACAATGAGACCGTATGGATGAAACACGAGAAAATGTTTCGCATACTCGTCGCCTTCGATCACAACGAGATCGCTCTTCCCGAGGCGCAGATTTCCGTCTGAAAACGAGGAAACGACACTTCCCACAATCACGGTCGGATCGAGTTCGGCGCGTTCGAGGATCAATCCGAGCATCGCGGTCGTGGTACTCTTGCCGTGCGTTCCAGTCACGAGGATCACGCGCGAATCCGCAAACCATTCTCCCAGAAATTCAAAGTTCGTCATCTCGCGGATGCCACGACGCCGAGCATCTTCTCGCTCGGGATTTGACGGCGGGACCGCGGATGAATAGATCAGCAGATCGCAATTCGGAGGGACGTTTTTTGCATCGTGTCCGATCGTGACGGCAATCCCTATCTTCTTCAAAATCTCCGCCTGCTCGTTCGTTGCAACATCCGAGCCCGTGACACAAATCCGCTGCTTCGTATTGCATTCTGTCTTCTGTAGCAGCTTCGCCACCGCCGACATATTGATGCCCCCGATGCCGACGAGATGCGCCGATGTGATTTCACGCAGATTCATCCGGAATACACTACCCTCTCATTCCCCCCTTGTGAAGGAACCTCTGAAAAACGCGGCTCGACTGTCTTCGACGCCGAAGTCGATCTGTTTGTGCTTCCCTCGTCAACTCCTCGACGTATGTTTCCCGACGACGCTGTGCGTGTCGGGATCCCGACAACCCGCTACGCGGGTTCGTCGGGATAATACTTTACGTCTGCGTCGTTTCCTCGCTCCAGCACTTTGCATCTCATCGTTTTTCAGAGGTTCCTGAAGCGTGAGAAATGCGAAATATTGTCTATTTCTGCCCGCGTGATATGATACGAACATCATTCATTCATCAGTATTCTTATGGTGGAACTCAAACCGCAATGGGAGAAAAAAATGCCAAAAATGGAGGGAAAAAAGAGGGAAGAAATCGCCCAGCAGATGGTGGATACGGTCAATTGGCGAGAAGCGCATCGGAAAGAATCGCTCGTTGGAAAGCCGCAAGAAGAGGCGGAGGAAGAAATGTTGAACGAGGATCTTCGCGTGAGTGAATTCATGCACAAAAATTCCGCATTGTCATTCGGTCTCCCGAACGCGGAGCAGCTCGTGCGCATCGGTCTGCGCATTGTACCTGAACACAGCGTCGTGTCGTTTTTGAGTACCGCTCGCGAATACCTTGAAGCAGCAAAATACGGCAATGAGGATGTTCTGCTGGAAACGTTGCAAAAATTGCGGGACGTGGAAGAATCGATGACGACTGCGAACAGAAAAAAATTCCCCGGTCTCGGACCCGAATTTCATGCGGCGATGCAGGAGCTTATAAAAGCGGCGGAAAAATTGAGGAAACCAATAGGCACACGCAAACGCGCAGCGTGAGAATCCTCCGCGAGTATTATGGATCACGAACGCTCGATGCTCGGCAGACAAGAGCACTATCTTTCTCCTCCGGAGGAATGGAAGAAAACGAAGACCGGAATTGGCATTCGTCCGGCTGAAGTTGGAATTGCAAAAGAAAAGACCGTTCCAATCGGCGTCGATCTGACGAAGGAATATCTCGTGCGAACGCAGCTCGGCGATCATGGCGCAGACGAAGCACTGACGCGCCTCGTGCGCCATCTGCGGAGCGAATACGTTCGCGGAGCGCGGGTCGTTGTAAAAAACATTCCGGATGAAATTGCTCTTGCGAGCTTTATTCGATCCAACCTCCCCAAACTCCTCGGCGTACATTCGCATGAGGATGCCATCGAGGTGTACACCGATCTGCAAGACGCAATCACGGATCACATTCGTTGGGTCACAACGCACGAAAAATCAGGCACAAAAAAACCCGAGTCCTCTTCTTAGAGAGTTGGCTCGGGCTGACGTTCGGGAGGGATGTGATTCGCGGCAACGGCGTGCTGGAATTCTTTCACGGTCATGACGGCGCCGCCTCGGCCGTGTGTTTTGATTTGCCATGCGTACGCAAGCAGCCCCATCGCGTTGCGAATGACGATGTAGAATTCACTCCCATACATCGTAAGCGCGTGAGCGCGCGGAAGATCGAGAAGATTTACGCCTGTCTCGCGCTCCATGCGTACGAGTGAAAGGATTGCCACTTCTTCTCGAAACTCGTTTTCCAGCCAATAAACCGCGGAAAGAGCCGCGTCGATCTCCACGGTTGATGGCGCGAGATCGGGAACGTCCGGATAATCGAACGCTTCGAGCGCGGCTTCCTCGACGAGCCGCCGCGGGACATCATCCGTTGCACGACACAGAGCGAGAGCGAGACGCGTGAGATGTGCGCGTTGTGTGTGGTTCGTCAAAGAACACCTCCTCTATTCGTGTGTATCAGGTCTGCGGCAGATTGTCAAACAGGACGGGACAGAGAGAGAATTCAGATGAGCGCAGCTTTGCATGCATTGGATTTAAAATATACAATCGCTCCATGTCTTATCTCTCTCAAACGGATCCAGCAATCGCGACATTGATCGACGAAGAAACGGAGCGTCAACGCGACGGCTTGGAGTTGATCCCTTCCGAAAATCATACCTCGCGCGCCGTGCTCGAAGCGCTTGCGACAACGCTCACGGACAAATACGCGGAAGGATATCCGGGCCGGCGTTACTACTCCGGAAACGCGGTCGTAGACAAACTCGAAACGCTTGTCCAAGAACGCGCGAAGACTCTTTTTGGCGTTCCGCATGCGAATGTCCAACCGTATTCCGGCAGCACGGCAAACTTCGCGGTGTATCTTGCAACCTGCGAACCCGGCGATGCGTTTATGGGCTTGGACCTGTTAAGCGGCGGACATCTCACGCATGGATGGAAGTACAGCGCAACCTCGAAACTTTGGAAAAGCTATCCCTATCATCTCAAATCCGATGGATCGTTTGATTTTGATGAAATCCGAGAGCTCGCGCGCGCAAACAGACCAAAACTCATCTGGTGCGGCGGGACGGCCGTGCCGCGAACGATTCCCTTCGATCAATTCGCGACCGTTGCCGACGAGGTCGGCGCGTATCTTGTCGCGGACATTTCTCATATTGCCGGTCTGATCGTGGGCGGACAACATCCAAGCCCTATTTCGCATGCGCATCTCGTGATGACCACGACGCACAAAACGCTCCGCGGCCCGCGCGGCGCGATGATTCTTGTCACGGAGAAAGGGCTCGCGAAGGATCCGGAACTCGCGAACAAGATTGACAAAGCGATCATCCCTGGATTGCAGGGCGGCCCGCACATGAACACGATCGCAGGGATTGGTGTCGCACTTCACGAAGCAGCGCAGCCGGCATTCACGGACTATACCCGCCGCGTAGTCGAAAACGCAAAGTCGCTCGCCGAGGCCCTCATCCAACGCAGCTTTTCCCTCGTGTCCGGCGGAACGGATAATCATCTATTACTCGTTGACCTCACGGCGTCTGGCGTTGGTCGCGGCAAATTGTTTCAACTCGCGCTCGAACGCGTTGGGCTCTATGCAAATATGAACACGGTCCCGGGAGATCCGGGATCCGCGCTCTTTCCATCCGGATTGAGGATTGGATCACCTGCCGTGACGACTCGCGGAATGGGACCGAAGGAGATGGAGATCATTGCAGAATGGATCGCAGCCATCGCGGAACACATCAAAGAGGATCAAATTCCGCAGGGCAAAGACGCGCGAGCGGCGTGTATGAAAGAATTTCACCTGCGAATCGAGACAGATGCGTTTTATACGAGCTTGCGCGATGATGTCCGCTTGCTCTGTCATCGCTTTCCAATTCCTGCGGCATAAAAAAGGACGCCTTTTGAGGGGCGTCCGAGGGTAGTGTCGAGCGTGACTCGACGAGTGTGGGAAGCGGAGGAGAGAGCCGGAACGTGTTAAGATATATCTTGTTTAAGGACAATCGACACAGTGTTCCGGTGGCGAGGCCTGTCTCGCG
>CAYHYU010000024.1:0-12905 GCA_964360885.1 uncultured Gammaproteobacteria bacterium
CGTGATCAGGGCGGCGGCACCCAACGCATGGGACGCCTTGATTCTTGAGACCATCGCCTCTCCCGGTTGATCGGTGTCAGGAGTGCCGGCCTGTGTGTCAAACGATAGGTTGTTGTTGACCGGTGCGTGGGGTCCTAAGTTGGTCGCATTGTTTTCCCAGTTGTAGGGGGTGCAGTCGTCTCCCCCCATCCGGACAAGGGTCGCCTTGGAAACCTCTGCGGTCGGCAAAACGATGTAATGATGAATCCCGTAAATATACGGAGAAATGTGTGTGCTTGCGCCAAGCGTTTCGATGCGCGCTGAGAGCGCTCCTGGGATTGAGGTTGGAACCGGAGTTGAAGTTGGCGTAGGAGATGGAGATGGGCTCGGTGAGGGAGGAGTTGGAGTGGGAGTTGGAGACGTGGTAGTTGGCGTTGGCGCTATACTTGGTATTGTGATTGACGTTGGAGTTGAGGGCCACGGAGGCACGGCATCTGGTGTCAATGAGACGCCTCGGTTTTCCGCGATCGTCCGAGCATGTGCTAACTCTTGTTCGCGAGAATAATCTGATGCGGATGCTATAGGCATTCCAATGACATAGTCGGTGAAAAATGAATCTGGGATGTCTTGCACCTGTTTATTCCAATGTGGACCATAGAGCGCGGCGGCAACCCCTTCTGTCTTTACCCAACGCAAGACGCCGCCTTTCGCGACCGCGTACACTTTCGGATCTGTAGTTATTTTGACAAGGGTTGAACCAGGGCGATACGTGACATTGCCCATAAGCGGTTCACTGGCCAAGTGGACATCTTCTGCAACGGTTTTGATAGAAGAAAAATCTTTATACCAACTTAAGAACACTTTTTCATTTGGAAAAACGTATCTTACAAAAGAGTAACTACCTTGATAATAGTAGACAGTGGGAGATGAAGCTGTTTTTTTGACGCCATTAAGAAAAGGAGGAGTAGATGCGGTGGCTTTATGGAATGAGGAAGTCAGGATGGAAACGAATACAACAATATACGCGATGTGGCGGATACATGTGCAAAAACTCTGCATATAGGTTTTCATAGACGTGTATTCCCTGGTCTCAGCTTTGTTGATCATACTCTTATTTCAATGCCTCCTGCACGCCATAGTACGATGGCTTCTTGTTGAGATTTTCATCAAAGATCTGCGGATGATTATTTGTGAGCCAATCCGGATCTCCATCGCGCAAACCCCAGACCACAATGCTCTTGAAGCGACGCGCCTTCAGAGCTGTTTCAACGACTACCTTGATGGTCTGTTTCTGTTTTTCATAATCTGCTGCGCTGGGATTTTCAGACAATTCTACATCAAGTTCCGTAATATAGTTGTCAAATCCAAGATCTGCAATTTCGTTCATACGCATGAGGAGCTCGGCAGGATCGAAACTATTTGGTTTAACGTGCATCTGCCAGCCAAGAGCTTGCACGGGCGTGCCCTTGTTCTTGAGATCAAGTAGCAGAGCTTTGACGCCATCGTATTTTGCCTTATTATCCTGCATGCCATAATCGTTATAGCGTAAGATGGCGCTGGGGTCAGCCGCGCGCGCTCGAATATAGGCCTTGCGAATGTAATCATGCCCCATGGCCTCAAACCACTTATGGCCCTGACGAAGCGTACCAGTGTCACCATCGTTCACGGCCTCATTCACAACATCCCAGAGCTTAATGCTGCCCTTGTAGCGTCCGATTGTTTTGTCTATGTGTTCATTCATGATGGTCTCAACCTCGCTATTAGGTACCGCCTTGAGCCACGGCGGTACCTCATCAAACCAAACCAGCGTGTGTCCATGCACTTCCATGCCACGTGCGCGTCCAAAGTTGACTTTGTAATCCATCTCATCAAAGCTAAACTCAGTGCGACTTGAGCGTGAACCATCTGCCATGAATGTTCCAGCAACAATCGTATTCATATCCGTCTCAAAGAGACGATCATACGTGTCGCCACGAAAGCCGTACTGATACAAAGCACCGAATCGGATACCGCGCTTCTCCGCGAGAGTTTTGAGAGGCAGCTGAGTTTGATCAACTACTGTTTTCTGAAAAACCGGTGGACGATCTCCCACGTTATTCGGGTCTGTGAGGTGCGACATGAATACTTTCTTGAGTTCAGGTAATTTTTCTACCCGCATTTCCGTATCATGCATGGGATTATTGTCTTGAGACCAATAGTCATTCCACCACGCAAAACCGCTCACAGCTGGCCAGCGGCCAGCAAAAATGCCAGATAACGCATCGCCTGCCCATGCTGTCTGAGGACACAGCGGGTGGCCCCTTGGCGTTGCAAATTCGAATACAAAAATTGGTTTACTCGGCGCCATTCTTGTGAGTCGAGCATATGCCGTATCCATCAGGGGAACAAACGGGTGGCATACTTCATCCATTGGATTCTGGGCGCCATAATTGGAAACGCCTGTGACACCAAACCCAACATCTCCTGTATAATAGTTTTCAAATGCATTCCACGACTCTGCCGGATACTCGGGGAAATTGATATGAAATGCCCAGCGTATATTATTCGCGCCGCGGCCTCGCATGAGCTGTACAATGTGGCGATATGCTGTGCGAAAACGCCTCGGTCCTTCGATAGTGCCACCGTTTAATGAACCGCTCCATGCGGCCCAATCTCCATTCATTTCCCATCCCCAGTCAACGATAAGCTCTGATCCGAATTTTTTTGCCTCATCGGCCCATGCAATGAAATCCTTGTCAAACTTGCCGGAGATAATCGCGTCCAAATTATAGAGAGGGTCCAGCTTACCCTCATCAACACTGCGAAGAGTTAAATAAATAAGAGGCGTAGCTCCCCTGTTTTTAATAGACGTTGCGACCGCCAGAGGAAAGCTTGGGCCATCCGCCTTCCATTCATGCCCAAATGCCACCCATGACACAAGGCGCCCAACTGCAACTTCGTACGCATCAACTTCTGATTTGATTTTTTGCACCTGCGCACCGCCAGGAGTTATGAAATTGCTCCAACTGTGGGTCGAAACTCCATGGTAGATGCGGGGTTTGACCAGTTTCTTATCAACATTAATGTTCTTCGCGACAAGCATCTCAAGAGATGGAGAAAAATCAGCAGTTGATGAAATATCCGCTCCCACCGTGTAGTTCACGAAAAATGCGTCTGGGATGTCATCAACCTTCTTGCTCCAATCTGACCCATAAAGAGAGATGGCAAGGGCTTCGGTCTTCACCCATCGTAATACTCCGTTTGCGGATACGGCATAGACCTTTGGATCTGTAGTGATTTTGACGAGTTTGACTCCGGGGCGATATGTCGCATTGCCTCCGAGAGGAATAGAAGCTAGTTCATCCGCGGTGATCGTCTTCACGGTTGTAAAGTCCGCATACCAGGTGAAATAAGTTTTTGCGTTTGGAAACACGAAGCGCTTGGCATTCTGCCCGTAGTAATAGACCGCGTCGGTTGAACCTTTGATGAGGTCACCGGAGGTGATGGAAGCGGCATGAGAGCGAGAGACAGACAAAAATAGCACAAAACAGACGGCAAGGAGGAGAAAGCTGGAAAAAATCATTTTAGAAAGTGGTGGCATAGCTTTTCGTATACAGTGGCGGATCTACGAAAACAAGCAACTCTACAGGACTTCGTTTGCGCCGACAATGACAAGAATGTTGGCAGTCGTTGACGCTTCTTCCTGTGGCAGCTCCGCCACCTCGGCCCGCAAAAGCTCTTTGAGCTTCTTGATCGTCTGCGGAAATTCTTTCCCAGCCGACTTCACAAGGATCGTCGTCGAGATATTTGTAGACGCATCTCCGGGCGGTAAAACCCTGAACCCGATCTTCACGAGCTTCTCTGCCACGGCCTTCGCGATCCCTGCTCGCCCAGAACCGTTCCGCACTTCGACCGTCGCGACCTCTTGTTGTGTGATTGTCGATGCTGTCGAAGACGTATGCGAATCCGTCACGGTGGTATTCTGTTGGGGACGAAACGAGACGACGGCAAGAAGGATATCTCTGGAAGGCGAATAGAGCACGGCTTTGTCGGACCACACGAGCAGACGATCGCCGACCTGAACATCTTTGTAAAACACAGGGCTTTGCTGTTTTAAAAGCTCCGGATCTTGCACGGTTGCGACGTTTGGCGCTTCGCCCTGCTGCACGAGGATGTGCGTGGCAACTTTGGCAACCACTGCCTCCACGTCTGATGAATCCGTCGTAGCTCGCGAAATTTTTGGAACCGGCTGCGGAGGGCGCACGCGATTCATGATCCCGAGAATGACAGCCGTAAGAAGGATGACAACAAGAAGCCCAATGGCGAGCAGCGATGAAACAGGATTTTGTTTCGTAGGCATGGATGGAGAATAGCACCGTGCTATGGCGTCGTCGAAGACGCGGCTGCCGTGATCGCAGGTGGCATGATTCGGGTCGAGGTCGAGGTCGAGCTGCTCGGTGCAGGAGAGGACTCTGCCCGCGACGTTGTTGCGGCCAACGATATTGGTAGTGTCGTTGTCGTTGAGATTGATGTCGTGGAACTTGACGGAGTCGAGGGAGATAGAATGTCGGCACGCTTCGGTCCGTACGGCTTCGCAGTCATCGGATCAATCGCATGAGAGGTGTTGTCCGAAAGAAAGCGCTGCATTCCTGCCTGCACCGGCTTCACCATCCACGCAAATTCCACGTCATGCGTCTGCGATTTGCTCATCACGATGCTGAATCCGATATCCGAACGATTGGAAATCCACCATGAACCGCTTACGGAATCGTTCGGAGTCGCATAGATGATCGGATACGCCTGGATTGTCGGGAGTGAGACCTTGACGTCCGTGGATCCGGCAAGGATCGTTGCGAATCCTTCCTGCACGGTTTCGGCCGACTTCGGTGTCGGCGCACGAGAGGATGTGATGCTGCCTCCAGTTGTAATCGCGCCGGCGCTGTATCCCGGTTTCACAAAAACACTCGCAATGCCCAGAGCCGGATTGTCATACGCTTCGAGCGCAACGCCAACAATGTTCCCAGCAGTCACGGCTTTGACAGCGACACCCGACACATTCGATGCCATAAGCGCATCACCGATTTTGATCGCGCCGTTTCCCGTTGAAACTCGTGTCGGCACGCGGCCGGCAAGTGCAACGGGATAGCTGCCTTTGACGGATCCGCCCGTCACGAATCCCGGACGCGTTGATACGATTCCCAAAATCTGTTCGTTCAAAGACGTCGCACGCTTCACAAAATTCGTCTTCGACGGATCTGCGGTGACAATGTCTCCAGGTATGAGATCTTCGACGGATTCGTATCGCTCCGCATAATCATACGTGGAGGACGTTTGCCAGCCATCCGCGTTCGTCGCGATATACGTCGAGGTTGATCCGAGCGTGTCGTCCACGAACAGATAGGTCGCGAACGAACCTGCGCCTGTTTTCTTCGATCCGAGAAATAGCCGCCTGCCAATCGTAAGGTCACCGACAATCGAGGCGCTCCCATCGTTCGAGAGTGCAAAGAGGCGATCACCGTTGCTGTGTTGAATGGTGAAGGAAGATGAAGTTGCAGAGATGATCCTGTTTTTGAGCGTAAAAATAGATGTAACGACACGTGAAGACGTCGCATCCCATGCCGAACCTTGAAACGAGAAAAGCGGCGAATCCACAGTGGGAGTTGCAGCTGTTGCCGTGAGAGAAGAAACGGCGCGAACATCGGCAATCATGAGGTTGCCGCTCGAACTCGCCGCAAAAAGATCGCCGACCCACCAATGGGGCGCTACAAAGACCGGGATCGTCCCGGTTCCAGATGCGAGCGACTCGAGAGCTTGGCCCAGCACCATGCCTGGACCGCGGGCCTTGACGGCCACGCCTCCATCACCCGCCATCAGTTCATCTCCTGCAGCAATGGATGCCGAAATGGCGGAGACCTTCGTCGGCACCTGACCGAGAAGCGCAATCGGCACGCGCAACTCCGAAGCGCCGAGATTCACTGACCCACCAAGAAAAGATGGCTTGGTCGAATAGACGCCGAGGACACGGTTGCGATCCGCCGCGGATCCACGCGTCACGTGTCGCGTCGACGTGGAAAAACGAAGAACAGAGACCTCTTCCACGCCCATCGAACCGTCGCTCGGGAAATATTCTGCGAAGTCCGTGGCAGGAGAAGTGAATGTGCCATCCGCAAACACGTTGCCATTGCAAAGAACGTTAAACGTAGCGTTATCATTCGTATTCCCTGCCTGAATGAGCTTTCCCGTGCCGGTTGCTGAACGATTGTCACAGCCGCCCGTCACCTGCAGAACCGGAACGGTATTTGATGCGCTATTCAGGATGAACGTGGAGGTTACATTCGCGTTTGAGGCGCTGACGTTCAATGAAGATGAAACAAATAAAGATGTTGTCGTCACGTTAGTGCTTAACGTGTTCGTGCCGCTTGCGTTCGTCCATGTGAGAGTCGTGGCAAAAAAATTCGTCGTCGTAGCGTTCGTCGAAGTCACATTAAAAAAATGTGCGTTCCATCGAAGCGCGGAAGATCCAAGCGCGAGCGTCGCATCGAGAGATGGCGTAATGTTCGTGTCGACAAATCCCAAGATTCCAAGATTCGTCGTGGTCGTGTTGGTTCCCGTTGCATTCGTCCATGTCAATCTGCCGATCGTCGCACGAGAAGTGGTAACAGATCCATCAGACGCAATGACATTCCCGGGCCACCAAAGGTGGTGAACCATCATTCGAATCCTGCCTTTGCCCGTGGTCCACGGTTCAAGCGCAATGCCGATGACTCGTCCAGGAGTTGTCGCTTTCATGGCAAATCCCGTTGTGGACGCTGCGGCAAGATAATCACCGGGGCCGATGGTTCCGTTTTCATCGCTGATTTTGACAGGCACGCGACCTACAAGCGCGAGCGGAAGGGGGTTTTTCCCTTTCCGTCGAATGTCTGTTCCGATGGTCTGATTCGGGGAAGTTGAAATAACGCCAACGATATTATCTCCATCCGATGCTCTCCCCTTTTTGAGGATCGCAACCTTCGCATTGAGCTGTTTTGCGGCAAGAAATTGACCGGTAAACGGATTGACTCGTGACGTATCAAACGTGAGCAGCTTATCTGTCACGGCCACGACATCTCCAACGGCAACGCTCGTCGCGGTCTCATACCACTCCGCGTAGTCGCCAGGAGCTCCGCTACACGGCACAATATCGCGTTGGACATCTGTTGCCGTATCCAGGTTTGCGCCGCTGTGACAAAGACCGTTCGTGGTAGCTGTGCCATTCATCCCAACGCCCACACGGCCGGAAACACCAGTGTCCGTGATGCTCAAGAGGAGGTTGTTGCTTTCATCAGTCAAACGAAAATTCGAGTTATCCGCAATGACAATATTATTGAAAAAATCTTGGGGAGTAAAACTAATAAAATCAATCCCGGTATTCCAGTTTGCACCAATCTTAATTGCAGATGCGCTGGTTGACGTAGCCGTACCAACTAAACTTCCAATTTCTATGCCTCGCTGAAATGCGGTTACAAATGCACTAGTTGTAAAATCAACTTTAATCGCAGTACCAATAGTACTGTTAGCCTGGCCTTGATTAAAATTGACTCTTAAACCATTAGCGGTATTAACCGTAGGCCCGTTTGAGGCGATCGTGAAAAGATTTGAATTGGCAGCAAGCGGATTCGTCGTGGAAACGTATGAATTTGTTGTTGAGACGCTCAAACTTCCATTCACAACGCTCAAATTCGTCGTCGTCACAGAAGTTCCTGTTCCGTTCGTGAAGGTAAGTCCCTGAAGAGACGTTGTCCCGGTTACCGTGAGGTTCGTGACCGTCTCCGTGAGAATGACCCCTCTCGTTGCGAAAAGATTCGTTGTGGTCACAGAGGTGCTTGTGACGTTTGTGAAGATGGCGGCCGCAGGGGTCGTGAGTCCGATGCTTGTCCCGTTGATGGTTCCACCGGAGAGCGCGACGCTCTGTGAGGTGAGCGTATTTAAGGTGGCACCCGTTGCGTTCACGGTTGTGCCAGATGCTGTTGCAAACCCCAGCCATGACGTGGATGTTCCATTCGTGAACGTGAGGTTTGTGACGGTCCCATTGGTGAGCTGGCCAGTCGTAACAAAGAGGTTAGTCGTCGTGACGGAAGTGGATGTGACGTTCACAAAATTCGCGTTCCAGCGGAGTGCGGAGGAGCCGAGAGCAAGCGTCGCATCGAGAGATGGCGTGAGACTTGTTCCGACAAATCCGGTGACTCCAAGATTCGTTGTTGTGACGTTCGTGCCGGTTGCACTTGTCCAAGTAAGGTTCGTTGGGTTAAATGTTCCTCCTGTAAGATTTGTGAACCCGCCACTTGTTGCAAAAAGATTTGTGGTCGTCACAGACGTTCCTGTTCCATTCGTAAATGTAAAGGTCTGTAGAGCGGAGGTGCCTGTCGCGGTCAACGTCGTAACCGTTTGGGTGAGAGTGATGCCGTTCCTCGCAAAAAGATTTGTCGAGGTTGTGTTGGTCCCCGTCGCGTTCGTCCATGTGAGGTTTGTAGCATTCAACGTCGCGTTCGTGCCGGAAGCGAATGCGAGAGGTCTCCATGTGCTCGCCGCGCCGTCGAAATAATTTAAGGATCCGTTCGTTGTATCGTAGTACATGCGTCCGCCGGTGGCAGAGGTCGGGGTGGCCGAAAGCGCGTTCGCCCCTCCGGCAGTCATCGCGTACGCGACGCTGTTGATCGGTATCCGCGGGGTCATCTCGCCATCGCCGCTGACTTCGGTTGTGAGGAAAATGGGCTGGTTGAAATCCAGAGATGTCGGAAAGGATGTGACAGATCCGAGTTGAACCGCAAAGGCCGCCTGGTCGACAGAAACAGTCGGCTGCGTTTCGATCCAAAGAGCAGCTCCGCCGGTCGTCGAGGCATACATGCGAAACGTGAAAGAGAAAGTTCCTGTTTGTGCCGTGCCAGCCGTATTTTTCAATCGTCCTTGATATCCAAACGTCGAAGGAATGGATGCGCGTGCCATCGGCGCAACGAACAAGAGGATCTGAAGTACGCTAAAAATTGCAGCAAAGGCAGCAACAAAGAATACGGCATGAAATCGCCGCTTAATTCTGTGAATGTTTTTCAGTTTCATTGGGGCGTTTTAAGGTGCCCATTTCCTCCTCGCGCAGAGACGATGAGGAGGGTTGAGGGCGCGAACAAAATTCACGCCTCCACTTCCCCACCACCGTATTCTTCGAAAGTACTATGAGTATAGCAAAAAAAATCCATTTTGGGATTGGATGGAGTTACGTACAATATTGCTTCTCAATGAGATGATTGAGAATTGAAGAAAAGATGACAATGAAGCCAAAAAATAGCAATCAGCAACTAAAAACAACGGATTGCGTATCTTAACCTTCTATTGGTTATTGCGTCAAGCTGTGCCTTTTAGGCCTTCACAAACTGTGGATAACTCTACCACCTTGCCCCCTTCCTCTTCATTTAAGAGGAGGGGGGTGTTGGGGGAGGAGTTATGACCTTCGGCGATACGTAACAAACCAGCTGATAGACAAAAAGAGAAACGTTGCGAGAATGATGAGTGGCAATATAAAACGCGAGATTGATGATGGCAATGGGGATTGCGCGGGATTCGGAATAATACGAAAACTTGTCGTTCCTTGCGAAACATTGTTCGCGCGGTCAAAAGCCCTTACGAAGATGGTATGCGTACCCACATTCTGATTGATCAACGGATACCACGTTTGTCGCGTGGAAGTCACATAACGCGAATCCAGATAGACGTCATAGTGGTCAATGCCTGACGTATCATCAATCGTGCCGAATCGAACCGCATTCGGAATGTGCGCGGGGACGTTTGTTTGATCCGTCATAGGATGAACCGAATGTGGAGGAGTACGATCGATCTGCACTCGAAAATCCATTCGTTCGTGCGTTCGATCCGCGAATACCGCGAGAAGATGAACGTACCAGATGCCGTCCTTGGACGCGGCAAACTTCGCAAATACATCTTTCAACCTTGACTCGGCTGGCCCTTCGGGGTCTTGATCAAAACCAACAGTGAGCCGTTCCGCGGGTTTGCCTCTGATCTTCCATTTGACGAGCACGGACGCATTTTGATACCACTTTTCTTCGTCCGGATGTGATGCGCTCTGAAGCGAAACTTTCGCCGCATCTGCTGGCTTCTTTTTTTCCTCAATGTGGATGTTCAGTCCGCCGACGCTCCCAACCTGCTCTGCTCCTGCCGAAAGCACACGAGAGGTCGTCAATCGAACAGAACCGTTGCCATTTTTTTTCGCACGAAACGTCAAAACAGCGATGTGCTGTGTGCCGCTCGCCGTCAAACCAAACGTAAATGCCCCGAATGAAAACGTCCCCGTCATCTGATCAACAAATGTCCCAGGTAAAACATTTTGAAACACGCCCGCCGGCGCAGCGCCTCGCCATTCAAGAAAATCATGTGAATAGGAGCCGTTTAAACGGAAGGTGTCTACGTCGCGTGCGCCCTCAACCATCATCACGACCTGAAACGTCTGGCCGATCGTAACAGTCGCGGGGCCAGTTGGAGTCACATTTGCCGCAGCAAAAACGGGCGTCGCGAAGAAGCTCCATGCGAGCAATGTGACAAGGCATGTGATCCATCGTTTCATATCACCAAAAACGCTCCCAGTGGCTCACAAGCAACGAGAGGTCTACTTCGTCGATTGTACCATCTTCGTTAAAGTCTGCGGCTGGCGTGTATTGCTTCCACGCTCGCGTAAACAATGAAATATCCACGTCATCCACCTTGTGATCGTTGTTCACGTCACCTATGAGCATCCGTTCAATCACCCCGCCGATTGTAATGGATTGATCTCCAGCGCTATTTTGGGATCGAACGGCAATGATGTTTTGGCCGAGAAAAAGAGGCAGATCTCTCTGCCATTCAAATCTTGAATGCAACGAGACGTCCGCCGCGGATCCATTCACAAAGATCATGGGCGTCGACGTGTCATAGGTACCACGAATGCTCTGATGTGATGAGAACGTCGGACTTCGATAGATGAGCGTGGGCGGCTTCACAACTCCTCTTGATGACGCCGGGGCGGTCGGCGTGGCCGCATATCCCGTCGCACCTCCGACGTCGCTACTGCTCAATCCTCCCCCTCCTCCACCGCCGCCACTCGAAGCGGGGACGGATAGGGAAACAGACGCAGGAGGAGTTGTCGTATCCGTGAGTGGAACGCCGCTCCGAATGTTCCACGACGCGCTCGAGCCGAAACCGACGCTGTCTTCGAGAGAACCGCTCACCTGAAAATTGGGTGAGGATTGATTAAATACCGCTGGAACAAATCCTGAAGATTTGTTCTGAAAGCTTGTGCTCGATTGATCTGCCGCCAACACAACATACGCTCCTCCGAGTCCGAGAAGGATGCAACCGGGTGCAAGATACTTCCATCTCATTTGCGCAATGGTAACACGGGATCTCACAAAAGATTGTATCCGACCGTCAAAATCGTCATCACTGCGAAAAGGAGTGCGTTCCAGTGCAGTGCATGGATGACCCAGTAGCGCAGATCGCGCTCAATCGGAGCGTTCTGCTTCATCACCTCTCGAAAATGACGCGAGAGACGGGATGAGATTTTCCGCGAACGAACGCGCTGCGATGTTTTCATCGATGGAATGATATCATGCTGAAATCTTTCGCGAGTGTTTCTTCAGCCATGTAGCGATTTCTTCGATTGTTTTCTTGTTCAATGCGACGGACATGACGAGCCGATGCGCCGCTTCGGTCGAGACCATAAGCTTATATCCGTTATCGCGTAAAAAATAATGCGTCGCGGCTATCGCCGTTCGTTTGTTACCATCCGCGAATACATGATAAGTCACGATTGCTTCGAGATAGGCCGAGGCTTTCGCAAAAATATCTGGATAAAATTCCCGACCCATCATGGCCATTTTCGGACGTTCCGCAATCGAATATAACAATCCAACGTCACGAACACCTTTCAAACCACCTGTGAGATCAATCATCCGATCGTGTATTGCCAAAATCTCTTCCGCGAGAAGATATTTCACATCAGGAGTGGGCCAGCTTTTTCAAGAGCGGCCGATATTCTTCGATGAATTCGTCTGTCCATTGAATAACCTTCGGATCTATGGCTCGACGTGTACGTTCGTGCGCCTTTTTCGACACCTCAACATGCACAAGATCTCCAATTTTGATGCGCTGTTCTTCCAAAATCGCTTTCGGGATGATGATAGCCGCTGACGTGCCAACTTTGATGAGTTTGCGTTGCATAGTTCAATGAATTCACTATGCCCTGTCTTCGGCAAGCTCAGACCCTGAGCTTGTTGAAGGGAGTGAATCGAAGGGCATAATAATGGTATTATAATAGATGCCTGCGATGGCGTCAATGTACACAAAAACAGCCGTTTTTACGGATGTTTTTCTTTTTTTTCGTTTCAAAGTTCCCGGCACTATCCTACTCTCCCAGAACCGGGTTGGGTCCAAGTACCATCGGCCTTGGAGGGCTTAACTTCTGTGTTCGGGATGGGAACAGGTGTGGCCCCTCCAGATAAACACCGGGAACGTTGAAACGAAAAGTGATGACAATGACGACTCCTTCGACTCCCACCGCCTGCAACAGGCGGAGTCGCTCAGGATAAAGATAGACGGTCGTACGTACAAGGCATTTTTGAAAAGCACAAGTACACGTTTTCATTTTTTCGCCATCTCGGTTGTGAGACGTTCAAAATTGAATGAAATTTTGGAACGTCGAGGTGTCGCAAAATGGATGAGATGCGACGGTCTGGAGCGAGCATCGCGCGAAACGTACTGAAACGTACGTTGAACGCGAAGCGCAGCGAAGACCTAGCAGCTCGCCATTTTTCGGCACCGAAATCCGGATGGCCGAAGCAACGGGCTATTAGTACCACTCGGCTAAAGCGCTTGCGCGCCGTACACCTACGGCCTATCAACGTCCTCGTCTCGGAGGGCCCTTTGAA
>CAYHYU010000025.1:0-12751 GCA_964360885.1 uncultured Gammaproteobacteria bacterium
ATATCAGTTTTGAGGGCGGAAGAGGATGGTGTATCAGAGAGTCCTTAAATAAAACTATGAATCAAATTGTCTATATTTTAAAAAAATGAACTACCCCGCTGCCAAGCAGTCGGGGTATCAACGGACTACAGCATGAGTTTTTGTTGATGGAGTAACGTATACTCTTTTTCTCGACCTTGGTTTTGAATGTATTTCATGATAACAATTTCATTGCCATGTTGACCGACCGTGTTCATGAAGTATCCGCTTGTCCAAAAGTGACCTCCCCATAACTGACGCTTTACTTCTGGAACTAAACGGAAGATTTCTCTCGCTGTGATGCTTTTTACCATTTTGACTATTTGAGTTGGACTGTACATCGGAACGGATTGGATCAAAAAATGGATATGATCTTGATCTGTGCCTATTTCAAGAAAGATAATTTCATAACGCCTCGTCATTTCAAGACACGTTGCTTTCAAAGCTGCATCAACCTTTTCATCAAACACGACCCTTCGATACTTTGCGGGACAAACCAGATGGTACAAAAAGACTGTGACATTGTGGCTTTTATGGATGTATTGACTCATGCCTCAAAGCATACCGAAACGGAGGGGACGCAGCGAGCTGACGAGGTATCGACCTGGAGGGAATGAAAAAATTTGCTTGCAAGGCACTGAAAGGACGAGGTTCAAAAAGCGGGATACGGGTTATGTATGCTTTTCATTGTGAAAATTGTACGATAGATTTTATTGAGATATATTTTAAGGGCGAGAAAGAAACCGAGGACAGGGATAGAATGAAGGGGCATGTAAAAAATTTTTGAGCGGCGCGCAAGCTTTGCTGGCACGAAATTCCTTCCCCCCTACCCCCTTCCTTTTTGCCCGCCCGAGCTTAATCCGCCAGTTGGCGGATCAAAATTCAGTGTCAGGATTTTCGCTAAAAAAAGTTCGGATTTCGTTCAGCGTTCGGAGCCAAATTGGATGCAGAGGATGAAACAGACCTCCATGTCACGTGATGCCGATCCTCACTGGAGTTGCTTTGCCGCAATCCGTAAGACCTTATCATCCCCTTCTTTCGGAGTCCCTCTTCCGTCCGTATTACTCGTCGTGATGTAGAGATATCCATCCGGTCCGAGCTCAACAGCACGAAGCCGGCCGAATTCTTGGTACATATGCGGGACGATCGTATTGTCTGCAATGCGGTATTCATACAGCGTTTCACCGCGAAGTCCTGCGAAAAAGAGACGGCCATCGAAAAACGCGATGCCTGACGGCGCCCACGTCACATCCGGACCGGATTGGATCACGGGCGGCGTCATCCCCTCTTTTTTCTCTTCGCCCTGAATCACGGGCCAGCCATAATTTTTTCCTTTCTCGATCAGATTGATTTCATCGAGACCTGAAGACACGCCGGAACGTCCATGCTCCGTGGCCCACAGACGTCCGCGATCGTCCCACGCAAGACCCTGCGGATTGCGATGGCCATAGCTGTACACGGCAGTGCCAAACGGATTATCGGACGGCAGCGTTCCATCATCCTTCACACGCAGGATCTTTCCTGCAAGAGAATTCTTGTCTTGCGAGAACTTGGATTTTGTGGCATCTCCGGTCGTGATGTAGAGCAATCCATCCGGACCGAACGCGAGCCGACCCCCGTCGTGATAGGCCGCGCCGGGAATATTCTCGATGATCGTTGTGCGCTCTGTGAGCTGTTCGCCATCGAATACGTATCGTTCTACGCGATTCGTATTCGTGCCATCCGCTTTCGTCATCGTAAAAAAGAGGTAGAGAAACGAATTGCTCTTAAAGTCAGGATGAAGCGCGATGCCAAGCAATCCCCCTTCGCCGCCCTGTTTCACATCCTGAATCAGAATTGTTTTTGTGGATTGTACGATTTCTGCTTGCCCTTCGCGAATGACGGGATTGCGCACAACACGCAATACCCCCGGTCGTTCGGTGATGAGAAGATCACCGTTCGGCAAAAACGCGATCCCCCATGGAATTTTGAAATCCGTTGCGACGACCGTTACGGCTTTCGCCTCACGTTGCAAGGACGGCGGAATCTTGACGGCAGGAGACGAGACCGTCGATGCGGGCGGCAAACATCCGGCGCCGAAGATCGCGAGGAGGAAAAGCAACGGGATCATTTTGCTTTCACGTTGAAGAGTTTTCCTTCCGTGTGCGCATTGAATTTCGGATTGTAGAACTCGTAGACGCGGGCGGGCGGAATGCGGAATTCACCCGGAGTAATCGCCTGCGCCAAAAATTCGTACTCGTACACACCCGGATGAAGATTCTCCGAGAAGAGGAATACGCGATCATCGCGAAACTCGATATGTTTCCACACGCTCTCCCACCATACACCGGACTTTCCATCGCTTGATTCCGTTTTTCCCGCGAGATTTTTCGGACTCGTCTTGAGTTGAAAGTCAATCGCTTCGAGACCTGCGGGAAGGTGTGATTCAAGCGCGACATACGTGCGCTTCTTCGGCACGAGGAGCTTCAATCGCACGCGCACCGTTTCGCCTTGCGCGACTCCGGTCAGCGGATGCTCACGCTTCTCGTCGCCAATCGCGTAGACGTCGGACATGAGCGAGAACCCGTTCTCGAACGGTTCGATATTTTGAATCGCACGATACGTTTTCAACGTCACGTCATAAAAGTACCGTTGGCTCGATTCCTTTTCGAGACCAATCTGTACTTTCGATCCGCGCTTCAAAACTTCCGACATGGGGATGAGCTTCGATTGCGATGGCGACAGGGCGCCGAGCGGATATTTGAGATATCCAAGCCGCTGATTCTGAAGAAACACTTCCACGTCCGTCGCATCGCCCGTGATCGGATTCAACCGTGCGTATTCCGCGAGCGCGAGGAAGGACATCGCCGTGCTCTGCGTGGATTCCCAGTAGCCGTCACGCTTCTTCTCCATGAGGGACCGAACGAGCGGCTCAATATCGCGGTTCTTGGGATCGAGACGGAGGAGCGCTTGAAGATAAATGGCCGTCGAACGCGTATCCGAGCTCCAGTAGGAGTCATATCCGGAATCTTCTCTGAACAAAATATGTGTCGGGTCGCGTCGTTCGATCTTCTGTGCAACTTCGCCGAGCAGCGTGTTGATGCGCGAAGATGAGATGAATTTTTCGACATTCCCGAGCGCGATCGCAAGGAACGATTTGCCAAAGCCGCTCAAGAGATTCCGCTTTTCATAGAGCGATGAAGCGTGCCCGGAAAGCTCACGAGGATCGCGCTCGGAAAGCGTGTAGAGCGCTTGCGCCCGTTCGTTCGCGGAGAGCTGTTCATATTCCTTGCCCTCGATGGGCTGCGAGAGCGAGTCACGAAGATACTTGTCCGCGCGATCGAGAACAGACGGATCAACGGTAAACCCTGCCTTCGCCGCACGAGTCAGACCCCAAAAGACGTAGGCGGAATAATGCGGCGTACTCATCTCGCTCTCCGGCCATAATCCCCATCCGCCGTCCGATTTTTGCATGGCGACGAGCCGCTTGACCCCTTCTTCAATCTTCGTTTTCGCCTTTGCCATCAGCGCATCATCCTGCTTCGTGATCTTCTGCGTGACAAGCTCATTGTAGGCGAGGCTCGCAAGCACGGCGCTCGTCGTCTGTTCCGAGCAGCCGTATTCGAAGTTCACGAGGTAACCGAGCCCGTCGGAAAGCCCGTTTCCCACATTCGGCGTAACCGAGATGGTCAGATGTCCGACGTCTTTCAAAATGTCCTCTGGGGGCTCGAGTGATTCCGTGATGCTTTTTTCAAGAAGACCTGATGTTCCAATGACTTCCGCAACTGAGAACGGCAAGATGGGAAGAGACGTCTCAAATCCGTCTTCGAGATTTCCGCCCTTCGCGAGCACCGTGACCTTCGCGCTCGATCCGTTCTGCGGAACATGCACGGTCCAGTTCACCGCCGTTCGAGAGTGAGCAGACAGCGTCACGGACTTGTCGCGCGATCCGTCGATCTTGATTCCTTCAACCGTGATCGCGGCGTTCACCGTTCGCGTCGAGTCCGTCGTGTTGTGCACCGTCGCGCCGACGACGGCCGTGTCCCCGTGACGCAGAATCCGCGGCACGAGCGGCTCAACCATCAAATCTCGGCGCGTGATCACCTTCGTTTCCGCAGCGCCAACGATCGTCTCTTTCGTGGATCCGATCGCAAGTACTTGCCAGCTCGTGAGATTGTCGGGAAAATTGAAGACAACGGTCGCCGTGCCATCGGCTCCTGTGACAACGTCTGCTTTCCAGTACGCCGTGTCGAGAAAGTTCCCACGGATCGTCGGCGTTGCCTCCCCGCTTTTTCCGCCGCCCGCGCCTTCGATCGGAAAAAATACTTTCTTCAAAAGAAGATTGAGCGATTGCGCAGTTGAAACGCCGATCCAACGCGGAAAATAAAACGCGCCGAGGATATTTTTGTCGATGGAGCCGAGAAGCGACACGACGCGGTCATCCACGACTGCAATGGAAACTTCGGCGGGAATCGGCGTTCCGTCAGCGCGTTTTGTGACGACCGTAAACGTCGCCTTGTCGCGAGGTCGGTAGACGGCTTTATCCGGCGTAATTTTCACATCGAGAACTTTCTGCGATGTTTTCACCTGAAGTTTCGCATAGCCCATACGGAATTCAGGGATACCCGACGCCCCGCCGCCTTTCATCGCAAGAACGGACACGAACACGTTCGGGACAGAGTCGTTCGTGATCGGCACCTCGACCGTCCGCTGCGTTGTGCCGATATCAACGACGTGATATTCGCGGATTGTCTCGCGCTCAACCGTGACAAGCGCCTTGGTCTTTTCGTACGGCGTTTGCACGACGAGTGACGCTTTTTCTCCCGGCGCGTAGTCCGCCTTATTCTGGATGATGCGTATCACATGGTCGTCCGTCACGCGCATCGAACCGATGCCATATCCGCGATAGACGTAGCGCGATACCGAAGCAGTGATGCGGCCCCCATAACTGTCCGTTGTCTCCGCCACCGCAACGTACTCCCCATCGTCTTGTACCGCGAAGGAGACCCGCGCTTTTCCGAACGCATCTGTCGTCACAGATTTTGTTTCGAGAAGCGTGTCCTGTTTTTCATAGGTCCACGATGTTGTGCCATCCGTTCCCGTCTTCTTCACGCTCGCCCATGTGCGGCGGAAAAACTTCGCGGTCGCAGACGCGTTCGGACGGATCACACCATCCGGCTTCACGCTGACGATGTCAAAGTCCGCGACGGGCGCTTCCCATCCCTTGTCATAATTCGGCCGAATGCCGAGGTAGAATTCACCTTTGTGTACGGGGAATTCTGCGTTCGCCGACACTCTACGCTGATTGACGTCCGTGACGGTTACGGTCACGGAATAGGTCGCGCTCGACTTGTAATCCGTGAGGTTTGCAGGAATGTCAATCGTGAGATTTCCCTGCGCGTCAAGCGCGCCCTCGCCCGAAACAACCTGTTCGAAATTCGATTCCGTGCGACATTCCCAATAGCAGTCGTACTGCTCGAGCGCGCTATAGCTATACCACTCTCCGGCGATCGGCTGAAAAAAGAGCGCATTCCGCGTCACTTCATACGTCACGTTCGCTCCGCCAAGCGGCATTCCGTGAAAATATTCTCCGCGAATGTTGAGCGAAATTTTCTGCCCGCTTGTCACGAGGCCTTGCGGCGTATTCACGGTGACTTTAAAATCCGGACGACGATATTCGCGCACATCAAAGGTTCCCTCGATACGCTGGCCGCCTCCCTCCGGCTCAACGAAAAATCGGTACGTGCCAAGCGGCATTTCGGGATACAGTTGGAATGATCCATGAAATGTCCCAAAACCGGACAGCGGGAGCGTTTTTGTTTCAATCGTTTTGTCTTCCGCGTCCTGAATCGTCACCGTGACGTCGCGCAAATTCGGCACCGTGAGCTTCGCATCGATATCCTGCCGGATGACGCCTTTATAAAACACCTTTTGATCCGGACGGTAGATGCGACGATCCGTGTAGAGATAGCCGATGTGCCGATTGACGATATTTTCGTGATACCGCGTATCCAATCCGTAGTTCCACGGCGCGATTCCTTCATCCCAATTCGTTGAAGCGATGCCGAGATGCGCACCGTCCTGCGCGCGAACGATGATTGGATCCGTGCCGGAATTTTTGGGGAGTGTGAGCACCGCAATCCCCTGCGCGTCCGTTTTTCCATTTGCGAGATGTTTGGACGAAACGGCGGCATCCTTAGATGAAGCAACGGCAATGACCGTGAGATTCGGAACCACGTCTCCTGTCTTCATGTGCGTCGCCCACACGAGCAGCTTGTTTGCCGTATCGCGCTTCAGCGTGAGCGCGACATCTGCGACGAGAATCACGCGTTCTTGGTGCCTCTGGTACTCATCGTGAAGTTCCGGGATATCGATCGTGAATGTGTAATATCCGTTCGGCAATTTTTTTCCAGCGACCTCGTCCAGATCCATGTCAATAATCTTGTACCGATTGAGCTTGGCCTCGGTCTCGTATTTCTTCTCCCCGCGGAGCGCGCAGGTAAATTTCTCGCTCGCCGCGTATTGCTCGAACGTCCCGGAACAGATGGATACCGTAATTGGCTCGTGAAGATTTAGTGTTTGAAGCTGGTAGATGTGCGGCTGATGTGCGGCGAGCATCCCTGCGCCGTACGTCGCGAACGCGGCCGATGGCGTATAGGGTTCCGTCTCAAAGGCGATGCGTTTTTCGCCTTCGAGCGGCTGACCATTCACGTCTTTGAGCCGAGGCGTGAGTAGAATGGTGTATTTCGTAGATGCTTCCCATCGGGCATACAGATGCACCTCAGAATTGTCGTCAGAGACATTCATCGTCAAGTCCTTTGGCGCCGGCTCGATCCGTATCCCGTCTTTGACGGTCTCCTTGTTCGTAAGATTATTGAAACGCAACGAGATGGAATTTCGCGCATCGATTTTTTCGCCATCGTACGGCGCTGACGAAATAAATGTAAAACCACGCTCATCTGTTTTTGACTCGACGTTCAGTGCCGACGTGAGTCCTTTTGGCCCAACGCCTGCCGTGAACCCTTGTGGGAGCTGAAAAGCGTATGTCGTTCCAAGCGTCCACGAATTCTTTGGCGTGATGAGAATAACGGTCGGCAGGTCTTTTTCGTTCGTGACCGTGTACTGATCATTCGGAACATCTTTGCCGTTCGCCGTGACACGAATTGCGTTCGCGATCGCAGCTGCGCGCATGGGATAGTTGAATGCGATGTGCATGGATTGTGAAATCCCCAATCGCGGTGAATACGACTGTTGGGACGTGTGCAGCGGCGCGGTGCCAAAGGTCCACGTAAAATCCGCGATAAGCGTGCTTCCATCAGCCATCTTTGTGCCCTTCGGAACCGTTGCGGTGAAATCCGTCGCATCCGGCCATCCAGTGTCAGGCACAAATTCAATGCCGCTCGTGCCGAGATAACGGAGCGTCCCCTTCACCGCCGGCGTGATCTGTAACAATTCGGCTGGCGCAGCGCCGGTACGCGCGAGCGTGCGGATCGGATGATCAAACAGCACGGTGAGTATTTGGGAACTGTTGATCTCACTGTTCTCAACCGGCTCCACGACCGCGACTTCCGGAAAATCTAGAATAAAGAATGACTGGTGGAATACATCGCGTAATCCCTTCCCGAGCGTGTTGTGTGCCGCATCATTCATCGTCACCTCATACGTCGCTCCTTTCTCGAACGTCGAGTCCGGCATGAACGTCAGTTCATTTTTGCTCCAGGTAAACCTCCCTTTCACCGCCGGAGAAATGGAAAACGCCTTTTCGACGCTTGCATGATTCATGTCCTGGTCGAAGACGATTTGAATGTGTGCATTTCGATGAATTTCAACGCGACGACCCTTGAGCGCGCCGTGCGCGGTCGGCGATGGAAGAAGAGCATACACACCGCCGAGAACAACGACGAACGCAAGTGCGGCGTATCCGATCCATCGTCGTTGTGACTGGATCGTGAGCTTGAGCCGCAAAAGCCACGGTGCGACGTTCTGTGCGATCCAATCCTTTATTCGAAACGATTGCGTGAGAAAATTCATATTGATGGGATTATTTCACAGTAAAGTGAATCTGACCAGCCGCTCCCTCGAGCGTCAGCGTATATGATCCATGTTCGGGATTCCACAGATACGTTGGAGTACGTGACTCGATACGCGTACCGTTCAAGAACCAAACTGGATGATTCGCGGATGCGATGAATGCGACGCGTTGCATCTCGTTAGCGACCTGCGCGTCACGTTCGAACGTTTCGCCGTCGAGCGGCGCGAGAATCTTTGGCGGAAACGTTCGTGCGGTGATGCCGCTGCAGGATGCGGGGGATCTTTCATATCCCGCAGCCGCGATCCACGCAGCGTATTCCGCCGGCGGACGGAGATACGTCTTGCCGTCGCACAATACGTACCAATCATCCGCCATCTTCGGCTCCGTACCGGCGATGAATTTCTCGATGCGACGTTTTGGACACCTTGCCGTTGCGAGAAGACCCGACGGGAGACAAATATCCCGCGTGACGATCCCCGGTACATCCGGCCAAACGACTTGTGATCGTAAGGACTTTCGACGTTCGACGATCTTTTGCATGATATCGTGCCAAATGGGAATCGCACCCGTGAGTCCGGAAACGCCGAACATGGGGGAGTTATCCGCATTGCCGACCCATACGCCCAAAACAAAACCCGGCGTAAAGCCAACGGCGATGTTGTCGCGAAAATCTTTCGTCGTTCCGGTTTTGACCGCAACGCGTTGTCCGACTTCGAGCAAGCTCGTTTCGCCGAAGGAGCGGCTTCTCGCTTCCTTATCCATCAGAATGTCCGCGACGAGCGCGGCGGATTGTCGCATCCTCACCGTATCGGAGAAAATCGGCCGCGCCGCGGAAGATACGTCACGAAAAAGATAGGGATTGCTTTGAACCCCGACGGTACGAATGTCAAGCACCATGCGCGAAGGAACGTGTTCGCCGAAACGCGCGAGGATGCCATAGGCGCGGGTCAGATCAAACAACGTCACCTCTCCCCCACCGAGGACGATGCTCAAGCCGTAGTGCGATGGTGAGTTGGGAAACGTGAGCCCGAACGAGCGGAGTGTTTCAAAAAACACGGGCACGCCGATGTGCTGCAACATCTTCACCGCAGGAATGTTCAGCGAACTTCCGAGCGCATCACGAATCGTGACGGGACCAAACAGCCGATTATTGTAATTCCTCGGGTAATACGACTCACCGCGTTCAGTGTCAAAACGAACCGGCACATCGCCGAGAACGGTCGCCGGCGTCGCGCCCCGTTCAAACGCTGTAAAATATAAAAATGGTTTCAGCGCAGAACCAGGTTGGCGCAACGCACGCGCCATGTCCACTTGACCGTGAATCGCCGCATCGAAAAAATCCGCGCTTCCGACATACGCAAGCGTGTCGCCGTTCACAGGATCGAGCGCGACAACGGCCGCATTTGAAACCTTCTTATCGACGAGACGCGAGAGCCGACGCGTGACAACTTCTTCCGCGATCCGCTGGAGCCGAGGATCGAGCGTCGTACGAACGAGGTATCCGCCATCGCGGAGATCTGGAAATTTTTCTTCAAGATCATCAAGCACGCGAAACACGAAGTGCGGTGCCGTGATGGGATGATGCGGCGTGAAGAGAACGACAGAAGAGGCATCATCCTCCGCGCGCATCCGCTTCAATACGTGCGCTTGACGCTTCAATGCCGCATTCCGATGGCGGATCGGATCATATCGAACGGGCGACGGAATGATGCCGGCAAGAAGCGCGCTGTCCCCGACCGTGAGATCTGACACCTCTTTGTGAAACAAGCGTTTCGCCGCGGCGCCTGCACCGATCGAGTCCGTGCCAAAAGAGATGGTATTGAGATATCGCTCCAGCGTCTCATCCTTCGTATGTGTGAGTGACCATGCGGTCGCCGCGATCATCTCGCGAAGTTTTTGGATGGGCGTCCGCGGCGTTCCGTGAAACAGAAGGTTCTTCACAAGCTGCATTTCGATCGTGCTTGCGCCTCCACTCGCGCGACGGAACAGACGATCTCGAAAAACGCGACCGATCGCAATCCAATCAACGCCGTGATGCGTGAAAAATCTTGCATCTTCGCTCGCGAGGACGGCGTTCCGCAGCGACAGCGGAATGCGTGCGAGCGGCACGGGTTCTGTCGATCCTCCATCCGGCTTTCCGATCTCGTACAACAGCGACCCGTCGCGAGCGAGAATTTTTGTCGATGACCGTGGCAATGGGAGCGGTCGCAGAAGCGGCGCAACGCTCCACGTGATGAATCCAAACACGCAACCAGCGAGGACGGCCGTGGCGATGATTGCGTGCCTTTTCATGCGCCGACTCTACCTCCGAATGTGCATTTCTTCAATGGATTGATGCGTGCGCATCTCTTTTCACGAGATCATCCAACTGCAGACGCCATGCGGCGATCTCCTGCGAAGACGCTCCGCGGAGCGACCGGAACACCTCACACCGCTCCTGCGCGGCAAGCGGATGCGAAGCAATGATCTGCCAGCATTCGAGGAGAATAGCCGTCGTGGGATATAATTCCATCTTCATGCACCGCAGCCAATCATGGATCGCGAAGAAACAGCGCGTGTCCCGAAACGAAATGCGTCTCTCTCCGATGGGCACGCCTTGCGTTTGCCACGCGGCGAAATGATCGCCAAGCCGTTCTTCACCGACTCGTGTCAGCATCGCATGCTGAACCGCGCCTTCCCGCGTCAAGAGCTCGCCAAGAAATTCGCCCACATCGTCAAAAAGAAGCGATACTGTTTCCATATCACCGCTTCAAATATTTTCCGATCGCCGCCCAGGAAGAGCACGCGACAAGAAGCGCAAGCGCGCCTCCTTCGACAAGAAGGAGACGCCATGCATTCGCGGAAAAATAGGCACGGATCCCCGGATCCGCGCCGCCAAAAAACTCCGAGAGTGCGGGGTCAGCCACGGCAGCCGCGATCGCGACGATGGCCGCGGTCACGAGTCCGGCGAAAAACGCGAGAAACACGCCTTCCAGAATGAATGGAAGGCGTACGTACGCGCTCGACGCGCCGACGAGCCGCATCACGCCGATCTCCTCGCGCTGCGTGTACATCGCGATGCGTATCGTATTGAAAACGATCAACATGGAAAACGTCGCAAAGACGAGAATGAGCCCGAGTCCGAAAAGCCGCGCCGAACGGCCGAGATCGCGGACGCGCGCGATCGTCTCGGCGTGATCTTCATAATTTTTTGATTCGATCGCGAAATCAAACTGCGGATTGTTGAGCGCTTCAAGAAGAAATGGGTAGTCCGAAGGATGCCGTGCCTTCACGATGATCGTTGCGCCGAGCGGGTTCTTTTCCAGTTCACCGAGGGCGCCGAGTATTTTTGGCTCGTTCGCGTGACGCTTCCGAAACGTATCGAGCGCTTCTTCCGCGGTCAGAAGCTCGACCGATGACACGCGTGGAAGCGATGACAGAAAAAATTTCGCCTGATCAAGAATCGCCTGTGGCGTCCCCTCGCGAAAGTAGATCGACATGTCCACTTTTTCTTCGAGTGTCCGCACGGCGCGTTCAAGGAGCACATTCACGCCGATGAGGACGTTGACGGACAAGAGCGCGAGCGTCAACACGAACACCGTCGTGAGCGCAAGCCACAGGTTGCGAGAAAAATGTTTCCATGCGGCGATGAGAATGCGCCACGCAGTGATGGAGAAAGGCATTTAGACGTGGAGAAGATATTTGCCGTGCGCATGATCCGACGCGATGCGTCCGTCTGCGAGCGTCACGACACGACGACGAAGCGCGTTCACGACTTCGCGATTATGCGTGACGAGGACGATCGTCGTGCCAAAATCATTGATCTTCTGAAGAAGATTAATGATCTCGCCCGTGTTCATCGTGTCGAGGTTGCCTGTCGGCTCGTCCGCAAGCAGAATTTTTGGCCGGTGGACGAGCGCTCGCGCGATCACAACGCGCTGCTGCTCGCCGCCGGAGAGCTGTTTTGGAAAACGGTGCGCCTTCGCGTCGAGTCCGACAATTTTCAATACGTGAGGAACAATCTCATGAATACGATGAGCGGGTTCACCCGCGACTTCGAGCGCAAACGCAACATTTTCACCAACCGTCTTTTGCGGAAGAAGCTTAAAATCCTGAAACACGACTCCGATCTGACGACGAAGAAACGGGATGTCACGCGATGAAATGCGTGTAATGTCCCATCCGCCGATCTCGATCGTCCCTTTCGACGGACGTTCTTCCGCGATGAGCAGTTTCGCAAGCGTCGTCTTACCTGCGCCGCTCTGCCCGACGATCGAGACGAATTCTCCAGGTTCGACCGAGAGCGTCACATCCCGCAAGCTATGAACGTCCGGCGGATACGTTTTTGTGACGTGCGTGAGGGTGATCATGGCAGAAAAGAGTGCGATCATTATAGCATGAATCTCGAGGATGACACCAAAAATGAGACATTGCTTGCTTACACATTTTTTCTCTGATAGCATTTTGCCACATCAAGGAACCTCTGAAAAACGCGGCTCGACTGTCTTCGACGCTGAGCTCAGACGAAGCGAGCTCGCCGAAGTCGATCTGCTTGGTCTTCGCAGAGCGATACGCTCACCGTAGCGCTGCTACGCCTCGCGTCTCGCTCGCTCCAGCCCGTCGCATCTTATCGTTTTTCAGAGGTTCCTCAAGAGAGATGCGCACTGGGATCCATGAGCGTTACTCGCGCGGGTATCGTATAGTGGCTATTATGAGTGCTTCCCAAGCACTAGAGAGGGGTTC
>CAYHYU010000026.1:0-11663 GCA_964360885.1 uncultured Gammaproteobacteria bacterium
GAATCAAACATCCATCCGGTTTCGCGGCACAGAGGGAGAAGAACGCGCGCGGCGGAGGAAGAGATCGCCTTCAACCCACACTGCGCGTCTTGAACGGGAAGGTGAAGGATCGCGAGCTGGAGAAAGCGATAGATCCGCGAAGCGATTTCGCGATGCATGCGCCGTGACACGTGGGCACCTGCGACGAACCTAGATCCGCATACGATATCCGCCTCTCTGCGCTCTATGAGGCGGATCATTTCGGGAAGTACGGAGAGATCCGCTGCAAGATCCGCGTCCGTGAAGATGAGAATTTCCGCATCATCGAGATGCCGCTCCCATGATCGACGTATCGCAAGACCCTTTCCCGCCACGTGCAGCGCGTGGCTTGTCACGCGCAGCTTGTCCTGTTTCAACATTCCTGCGATATACGCGTTCACGAAGTCTATCGTCCCATCCGTGCTTCCGTTGTCCGCGACTTCGATCGTGACGTAATGCTCTGCGAGGCGCGAGCGCGCGAAGTCGCACACGGCCATGAGCGTCCGCTCGATCACCGCCGCTTCATTCCACGTAGGAATGGTGAGAAGAATTTTCATTGAAACGTGGTGGTCGTAGGAATCTCAAATGCTGCGCTGTCCGTTGCATCAAAAATCTGTTCATAGCGAGAATCGCTTTTCATCAAACCCAAGAATGACGGGCGTGTTGTTTTGCTCACAAAAATGAATCGACTCTTCAACTGATCATGTATGAGCGTCCACGCGAGCGTCTGCCATGTGGAGGTGGAGATGGGCGATGGCGCGCGGCCTGCGAGGAGATTGCGGCACTCCGGACATGTCACATCACGAACGCGATCCGAGAGCGTAGACGACGCGATGTACAGGAACGTCGGGTCGAGACCGGAGATGTAGCGGGGGCGATCATTGCGAAAAAAAAGAATCGGGAATTCATCCCAGCTCGAATGAAACACGCGGTCGTCGGTCGACGCACGCGACGTGATCGCGGACATCGTGTCTGCGTACGCATCGTCGCGATATCGCGGCGGGTGAAAATCCGTCCAAATCGTGACGATCTGTTTGAGAGAAACGCCGACGATGCACAATGCGAGAATGACGCGTGCCGGCTTCGCGAATGCGGAAAAAAATGTTCGAACATCGACGAGCGACCAGATGGCAGCGCACCAGAGCGCCGTGACAGGAAGAAGAAACTCAATCATGCGCCTGCTCTTGAGGGTCAATGCGAGCAAAACGGCAATGATCAAGCCGAACGACGTCACAAGACGCGGCAGAGATGGCGCTCCGATCACCTTCGTCATTTGTGACATGCGCGGCGCAAACACCAACCCTGTGATCCCGAGCAGAACGGCGATGATCCACGGCGCCATTGAAACAATGAGCCATACTGGGTCCGATGGATGCCATTCGTTGCCAATACTCACGTGCTGAAACGGCGACCCAAGACCAATGGTCACAACCTGCGCCCATGCAAAACGGAAAATTTCCGGAAAATTTGGGTGAAGAATCAATCCGATACATCCGCCGAGAAACGAGGCGGCAGCTTCACGCCATGGAGATTTCCGAACCGCTTCCAGCCACGTCGCACCTTCGACGATGCGCGAGTACAGCGCATCTCCGAACGCGAGGATCGCAAGAGACCCAGCGAGCACCAGCCATCCGCCATGCGTACATGCGTAGGCAGCGGTGATGAGCGCAACGAGAACCGGACGCCGAAGAACCGCGGCCGCGAGACCGATGAAATACAACGCGATCACGAGCGGTGTCGCTTTGCCGAGAAGCATGCGGAAAACAAACGGTTGAGATATAAGAAGCATAACGGTCCACACGATGGACCCTCGAATCCGAAGCCATCCGAGCGCCGCATCAAAAGCCACGATCGCGCCTGCGGCAAAAAAGATTGCGGCAATACGCGCGCCGTGCAGAAGACCAAATGCCTTCACGAAAGGGATGAGAAGAAGATGAAATCCAAAATGGAGATCCGCGTAGGACGTGCCGAGAAGCGTCAGATCAAGCCATGGAAATTCTCGGATCGGCCCGTGCGCGGCAATGAGTTGCGCGATTTTCGCGTGATAAAAAACATCCGGATCCGAGAAGCCGCTCCATGGGATGAAGAGCGCGAACCACGCGGCAGAGACAGAAAAGACGATCAGAGAACGGAGGATCGGGTGGACGCGCCGCATATGCGTACAGCGTAACACAAGGAGAAAAACGCATTGAAACAAAAACAGCCCGTGGGCTGTTTTTGAGATCCTATTTTGAGCTCTATGGCGCTGTAACGTTGACGAGCGATGTCAGCACGAAATTCGAGACCGCAAAAGCGGCGACAATGATAATGAGACCGATGATGGCCTGTTTCAGCATGTCTTTCGCCTTGTCTACGGTCTTCGGCTCGCCTTGCGCGGTCATCCACAGAAAACCGGCGTAGAGGAGAAGAACGAGAAAGACGATCCCGAGAAATCCGAGCGCCACGTTGATGATGCTCCCGATAATCTCCGGGAGCCCTTTGCTCGTGGTGATGCCAGCACTGGACCCGACCGTATTTACCAATGTGAGGCCTTTCGTAAACGGAGGGTCCACGGCAAGCACCCGACTCGGAAGCGCAAAGGCAGACGCTGCGAGCGTCGCAATCCTTAGTAGGTGAATCTGTTTCATACGAACAAGAAATATTAAGGAATCAAGGTTTCTCAACCTTTGCTTTTTGGTCCCGTAGTCCCTTCGAGGACATAATTGAGCTGTTTAATGACGAAGGTCGAAAGAGCGTACGCGGCGACAATAATCGTGAGGCCGATCACCGCATTCTTGATGATGTCTTTCGCCTTTGTCACGTTCTTTTCCTCCCCGCCTGCCGTCATCCACAAAAATCCGCCGTAAAGAATATAGGCAAGAAGGAGCGTGCCGAGGAGCGTAAGCGCAACGCCAATGACTCGCCCGATGATGGTCGGAAGGTCCGTCGTCGACGCTCCGGACACGAATCCGGATTCTGTCGCGGCTTTCTTCAGTCCTTCGCCGATCTTTCCAGTCACACTTTGCGCAAACACTGGAAGAGCAGTGGCAACAAAAAGCGTGACGATCAATCCGACGCGTGTGAACGTTCGAGCATGTGTCATACCCTAAAAGGGTGAGTCCCTGATTACTCCTGCGTTGCGGTGACGAGTTTTGAAATGACGAAACTCGTGATCGCCCACGCGGACAAGATAATGGCGAGCCCAATGATTCCGGAAACGATGAGCTTGCGCGCTTCCGTTGTTTTCTCTTCACTGCCGCCAGCAACCATGTACTTAAACCCTCCGATCAGAACGATCACGACAGCGATGATACCGAGGAAACCGAGCGCGACATTGATGATGCGAGCCGCAGTTTGCCGAACGTCGCCTGAACCAAGTTGAATCGAGCTGCCGATGGCTTCGACGCCGAGATCTTTCGTCGTAAGCGGAGGGCCGGCGTGCGTGGCTACTGGAAGCACCAAGAAGGCGGACAGACCGATGGATGCCGCGAGCCCAAAGAGCTTTTTCGTGAAATGTGTCATGTCATATACACCTCCTTCCTCATAGAAAATTCAGCCGCAATGGCTAGGGAATAGAATAGCAGATGAGCTGATAAAACGACAGGGGCGCGGCGTGCCGTGCCCCTACTTCCCTTTTGTCGCCGTCAATGTACTCCCGAGAAGATTCACGATATTGAACACGATGACGTATGCGCCGATGACGATCACCATGCCAATGAATGCATGGCCGAGCGTGTTCCGCGCCTTCGTCATTTGTTTCTCATCGCCTCCGGCCGTGAGCCACAACGCTCCGCCCCAGAAGAACATGGCGAGGCATAAAGCACCAATGATTGGGAGCGCTGTCTGGATGATCCGGCCGATGATTTGATTCACTGTGAGATTCCCGAGTGGCGGAACATATCCATATGCATTCGCCGTCTTCAGCGGCGCTTCTGGTGTTGCGGCAGACGCGGACGCAGCTCCTCCGGCTTCTTTTGCCGCTTCGGTGGAGGCAGAGGATTTCGGCGTGAAGACACAGCACATCTCTCCGGTAGGACAATCCCGCGGACCGAGCAGATCGGCATCACGCGTACCATCGCTGCGACACTTTTCTTCTGTAATACATGTATCCGTGCATGCCTTGCCTCCTCCCGCTTTGCAACAATACAGCGTTTCGGTCTTTCCTGATGCTTCTTCAGTGCATGCGCCGCTCGCGAGGACCTCCTCACTCGGCTGACAGCCATCGATTCGGCCAAAGTGTCTCGGCCCTCCAGAAAGACACGCATCACGAAGCGTCAAACAACCGACAGCATCCGCTGGGAAAGGCAAGAGAGCGATCGCCGCGATCGCGCAGAACGGAAAAAGTGAAATTCTGGAAAAGATGCGCATAGAGCTATGGTTTCGGTAGAGTGGGTAGAGTGATGGGTGCTTTTGGAGCCGCCGGAGCAGCATTTTTCGACAATGCTTCAAAAAAGAAATTCGTGATGACGTAGGCGAAAATGATGAGGAAGAGGCCGATGAACGCGTATTTCATGGTGTCTTTCGCGATTTTTACTGCTTCTTCGCTCCCGCCTGCCGTGAGGTATCGCACGCCCGCGTACACGAAAACGAGAAGTGACGCGGCGCCGACCATGCCAAGAAACGTCGAGATGACCCTGCCGATGAGCGTTGGAAAGTCGGCGTTCGCGCCAAGAGGGTTCGAGATTGTCCATGAAGAACCAGGATCTCTCACCACCGCTTTAGCTTCCAACAGAGGGTCCTTCTTGCAGCATTTCACGCCGCCTTCGCACGTGCCGATCTCACGTTCAAATGTCGGCGCGCTTCCAATGCAGCCGGAGCTCGTCGCGCAGTGTCCTTGATTGAATTCACACAAAAACTTTGTTCCTACCTTTGACGCGCTCGGCGAACTCGGCGCAGGCGCAGATGGCGCGAGTGGCGCGACGTCTGTTGGCGCCGGAGACAACTTCCCGCAACAGACAAAGTCAGAATCACATTTTGCTCCAATCGTAACTTTTGCATAGCCCGTTGGACACGGCGTAGCGGATGCAGCGCAGACGGTATCCGGGACATCAATCGGGATGACATCCGTTGACCTACAAAGAGCAGCGAATGCAGCAGGCGCGGACAGAAATCCGAAAAAAATAGCGGGAACAAAAACGAGCGCGACCAATCGATGATTGTTCATGTTTTCAGTGTACCTCTATTTCGTGAGCGCTGTAAAAAAGAAATTCGTGATGACGTAGGCAAAAATGATGAGGAAGAGGCCGATGAACGCGTATTTCATGGTGTCTTTCGCGATCTTCACCGCTTCCTCACTCCCGCCTGCCGTGAGATATCGCACGCCCGCGTACACGAAGACGAGAAGTGACGCAGCGCCGACCATGCCAAGAAACGTCGAGATGACCCGGCCGATGAGTATCGGGAGATCCGCGCCTTTCAGCGGATCGAGGACAGAAAGATCGGTTGGCGGCGCAGTGGGCTTCACCGCTTTCTTTGCCGCCGCGACGAGAATCGGATCGAGCTTACAGCAGCTCACCATGCCTTCGCAGGTGCCGATCGCGCTCTCGAATTTCGACTTATCACACCCTGATACCGTGGCACAGTATCCGCTCTTCGAGATGCAGTCGGCAGATGTCATGCCGGAGGAATGAACTTTTTTTTGGCAGCAGGTTTTTGGGCTTGAAGAACTTCCGCACTTTCCTACGACGTTATAATCTTCCTTGGGGAAGCAGGTGAGGCCGAGCGAGCATTCAGAACCTGCAGGGCACTTCCCGAATGATGCCACTTCTTCGATACAACAAACCGTGCCAATGACGGCTGTTGTGTCTCCGGTTTCTTTATATCCCGTAGAACAGGTGGGCGACATTTGAAACTTCGGCGGCACGCATTCGGCAAAAACCGTTACGGGAATGCTCAATGCAAACAAAAATAGAGAAGCTACTGCCGCTCGAGAAAAAATTTTAACATGCATACGGTCACTTGATTCCTTGGATCGAATTCGCGATATAGTTCACAAGCGTCCACGCGCCGATCACGATCGCCATCCCGAATGCCGCTCCTGTCATCGCTTTCTTGCCCGCATCCACCCATTCTTTTCGACCGAAGGAGAGAAGGTACCGCGCACCTCCGTATACGAACGTCCCAAAGAATAGTGCAGCCGAAAGCGCTGTGAGAAGATTTGCAAAAGCGGCTCCTGTCGCCACAATGTCATCGAGTAAGCAGTTGCCCGACTGGGTACACGTTGGCAACTGGAGACGAAGAAAACCGGCCGGAGCGGCTACCGACGGTGCTGCAACCTTCGGCGGCATGCAACAATCCTCGGTCCCGGAGCACGTGCCTGCTTTGCTGATCGTCCCCTTATATTCCATCTCACAAATGGCAGGATATTCAACGCACACGCCGCCCGCGTCTTTGCAGGTCGCTGCAACGGCCACGCCTGCGAAGAAGAGCGCCGCAACCGATGACAAGAGTAAAAATCGCTTCATAGCCCTGCGTACAAAATCGTCTGCGAGATTTTTTCCGCCGCAATGTTCACAATTTTTCCCAAGTCCTCCGGAGGAGTCGTGAGTGCGGTTTCGATGATCTCAACCAATGCGGCATCCGCGGCGCGCGAATCGTTTCCGCGATACCATGATTGCGCCGTGAGCACCTGCGATGCGAAGACGCCGACATTTTCATCTTCGAGCTGTGCCGCAAGCTGGGATTTGAGGGCAGCCGGACGCTTGGCGAGGTCAAGATATGTTTTCGATTCTTCGGGACGTCGCATAAAATTGAGGAAGTTCCATGCGATATCCGGATTCTTCGTTTTCTTCGACACTGTCCACGCCCAATAATTCGCAAAATTTGCCGTCGGATTTCCTGCGATCTGCGGGATTCTTGCGATGGTGAGGTTCAATTTCGGCGCTCGCGCCTTGATGATCGGGAGATGATAGGAATAGCCGAAGAAAAATGCCACCTTCCCCTGGATGAACGCGTCAAGGGAATTCGGCTGTTTCGCGTTCCATGTGTACACCTTTTTTGCGGGATTCGCGAAGTCCGTGTAGAACAGAATCGCTTGATGGGAAGGCGGCTGATCGCGGTCGGCGAGAGTCGACGGAATCGTCTGAAACGCGGGCGATCCGTCGGACGTACTCATCACAGCGCCGTTCTGCATCATGAGAACGGCGAGAATGTCTGGCGCGCGTTCCACGTTCAACCCCGTGCCCATTGCTGCGCCGGCTTGAAGGATGTCGCCGTTCGGATCCTGCTTCACGAGTTTCGCAACCGCGTCTTGAAATGCATCCCACGTGTCCGGAACTGTTGCCACACCTGCCGCATTGAGCAAATCTTTGTTCGCGTACAGCGCGAGGGTATCCACGGACAGCGGAATGCCGACAACGCGAGATTGAACATCGCGCTTGTCCGGATCTTTTGAGACGTCCACCGCGCGGAGAAAATCATACGTCACCGTATCTGGATAGTCGTTCTTAAACTGTCGCGTTGACACGGTCGGCTCTGCCACGAGGGAATAGACGACTTCTTTTTTGAGCGTTCCCTGCACCGATTGCGCGGCGATTTTTGTCGTCTGCGGCATGGGGAAAATTTTCGACCGATATTTTCCAACCCATGTATTGTGGAGAAGAAAAATATCCGGGCCGCGATCTTCCGCGAGCGCGTTCACGAGCTGATCTTCATATTCCTCTAGCCGAAAGCGGCGATATTCGATGTTCACGAATGGATGTTGCTTTCGATAGTCGGTGAGAATCTTCTCGTACACATCCTCATCATCAACCGCGCTCCACATTTTGAGATCTGTGCGCTGTGACGCTTTGATCGCCTCGGATGTTGGACCGCGCGCACATCCTTGACCGAGCGCGGAGACGACAAGAACGCCGACCAGGAGACGTGAACCTACGTAACGAAGAGAGCGCATAGTCGCGACTATGGTACCTTATCTGCCCTGAACTCGTCGAAGAAAAAGATATTCATCTTTTTTTCACGAGGGTTTTGAGGAGCGCTCGCGTCTCTTGTGCGAGATCTGGCCGCAGAAGCGCCAGTTCGATATTCGCCCGAAGCCAGCCGATTTTCGATCCCGTGTCGTAATACGCGCCTTCAATCTTCTTCGCGTAAATTGGACGTTGTTTCATGAGTATACGAATGGCATCCAAAAGTACGAGTTCTCCTCCATGCCCGCGTTTCGTCTGTTCAATGGCGTGAAAAATATCCGGCGTAAGTACAAATGCCCCGATAGAAGCAAGACGCGACGGCGCGCGTTCCGGTCCCGGTTTCTCGACCATGCCTTTCAATTGGAAGATCCCTCGCTCCACTTCAGCCGCAGAATCCAAAATTCCGTATTTTTTCGTTTCTTCTCGCGTCACTTCAATCGCGGCAAGAACCGGATCGCGATATTTTTCGTACACGTCGATCATCTGCTGAAGACGCGGTTTTTTTCCGATGAGGATCTCGTCTCCAAACAGCACGGTGAACGGTTCATCGCCGACCAAATGCCGACAATTCAACACAGGCGTGGCACTGCCATATGGTCCTTTTTGACGGACGTAGATAAAATTCGCCATCTTTCCGATGGCTCTCATCTCGTCGAGCGCATGAAGCTTTCCACTTTTCCGAAGCCACGCTTCAAGGAGATGATTGTCGTCAAAATGGTCTTCCACTGCGCGTTTCGTTCCGCTTGTCACGAGAATCACATCCGTGATGCCAGATGCCACCGCCTCCTCAATGACATATTGGATCACCGGCTTGTCGATGATCGGGAGCATCTCCTTTGGCATCGCTTTTGTGGCGGGCAAAAAACGCGTGCCGAATCCAGCGACGGGGATGATGGCTTTGCGGATAGAGGACATAATTGGCAAGGGCTCGTGTGGAATGTTAGAACTCGTTGTATGTCGTATCAGATCGACGTTCTACGGCAATGATTGTATTTTCTCCATCGAGAATCTTACGAAAGATGATACGAAACACACCCTTTCGGACACGAAAGACGTCCGTACGTCCTTGAAGTTTTTTGACATCAAGTCCGATCAAATGATCCGCCCCGATGCGTCGGAGAACGTCTAAAAGCTCTGTCTGTCGCCTCGATGGAAGTTGCTTGAGTATTTTTCGAATCCGATCCACCATATTCAGAGATCCTCAAGTATCTGAATCAACTCACTTGCCGGAATACCGCCTTTACGGAATTTCGTAAAATCAATCACCGTTTCCCAGCCGTCTTCGTTCACCGGGCTGATGCGGAAAATCGGGCGAGAACGTTTCAAAACGACGAACGAATGGCCGTTCCGCACATGCCGTTCGTACGTCTCAAGATGTTCCCGAAGTTCTTTGACGCCGATGAGAGATTTCATAGATGATTTTAAGTTTATCTTTGATTCGGTGCCCTGTCAATTCATATTGCGCCAATTCACACCCCCACTCGGAAATAACACACATCCCCGTCTCGAACCACGTACTCCTTGCCTTCGATGCGCACGAGGCCTTTCTCGCGGCAGCGCGCTTCTCCGCCGTATGAGACAAAATCCTTCCAATCCGTGACTTCAACGCGAATAAAATTCTTTTCAAAATCAGAATGGATGACCCCGGCAGCCGCAGGGGCTTTCGTTCCTTGTGTGACAGTCCACGCGCGCGTTTCCATCTCGCCCGAGGTGAGAAAAGTGAGGAGACCGAGCACGGTGTATGCTTCGACGATCAAGCAGTCGAGACCCGACCGTTCCTGTCCGAGCGATGAGAGATATTCTTTTACTTCGTTAGGCGACATCGTAGCGAGTTCAGCTTCGAGTTTCACGCAGATCGGCACACCACTCCTCCTTCCGTTGAACAAGGAAGGGGGCAAGTGGGTCGTGCCATCCTGTAATTGTTTTTCAGAGACGTTCGCAACGTAGATCATGGGCTTGAACGTGAGCAGCGCCAGCGACTTCAATTCTCTACGCTCCTCATTCGTCCATTCGAGATCACGAATCGCCGTTCCCTTCTCGAGCGCATCCTTCGCTTTTTGAGTTGTCGCAAGAGAAAATTCCAGCTCCTGTATTTTCCCGGACTTGAGTTGTCTCTCGAGGTTGCCCAATCGCTTCGTCACGGTTTCCAGATCCGCGAGTGCGAGTTCGAGACCGATCGTTTCCGCGTCACGTACGGGATCTATCATACTTTCGACATGAATCACGTCCGGATCTTCAAAGACGCGCAGCACCTGCGCGATCGCATCGCACTCACGGATGTGCGCGAGAAATTTGTTGCCAAGACCTTGACCCTCGGACGCGCCTTTTACGAGTCCTGCGATATCTACAAATTCGATGGTCGTGGGCATGATTTTTTTCGAATGCGAAATCTCCGCGAGCTGCGCGAGACGCTGATCCGGCACTTCGACAACGCCGACGTTTGGATCAATCGTGCAAAACGGAAAATTCGCGCAATCCACCTGCTTTTTCGTGATGGCCTGAAACAACGTCGATTTCCCGACGTTTGGCAGTCCGACGATGCCGATCTGGAGTGGCATGAACGTGCGGGGATGCTAACGTGAAGTGACGATTGAGTCAAAAACGATGAAAAATCCATCCGACGTAAACTTCGTGACGTGGATCAATGAGGTTGGGCATGTTTTTTTATTCGCCGTACACCTTCGGATGCGTTCCGATGTCAAGCATCAATACGAGGGTATATGCATTATTCGATGATCATCTCTTAAAGCGATCAAGATATCGAATCGCCGCTTCACCCTCGAGCGGAGGACTGACGTTGATTCCTCGCTTCGCTTCATCTGATCTTCGAAGAATCTCCTGTTCTTGTTCGATGGTAAGCCCGTTTTCCGTGAGTGCATTGAACGGGATTCCGCGCCGTATAATCACCTGGTGCAAAAACAGTTTAACGGCGGAGCTCATGTCAAGTCCGATATCGTTGAGAATCTTTTTACTCCGTCGTTTTGTGCGTTCGTCCACACGGACTTGGATAGTGGTCATAGTCAACATAAGGATATGACAACGTCATGACGTTGTCAATACAGCCAACAAAAAGACGGATCACTCTCTCCTATCATCATTTTGTTGAAAAACAAAAAACACATCCGACACGGCAGAGAACGAGGTGTGCTCTTTGCCATGCGGATGTGCGAGTTTGTGGACTACTGTGTGAGTTTGCGTGCCAGCTCGCTCGCGCGCCGCTTGCACCGCTTGTCCGCGCAACACCGAATTGCCACTGTACCAATGACCGCCTCGAGTGTGGACGAATTCTGGCAGTCGTAGTCGGCGCTACGATTGATACAGTCTTCCTTCTGAAAAAGTGACTTCTTGCGAAAAGTAATCTTCGCCTTTGACATGATGTCCTCTCAATCTCGGTTCGTTTGACTCCGAGATTGTCAATCTTAACAGAACATCAATAAAAGTCAAGTTGTCTGACTTGAATTCATTCCGACACATTTTTCAACCAAAAATGCAGATTTTGCTGCCTTTTGATTCAATCCTCATCCTTCCGTTGAACAAAGAGGAGGTGGTTGGGTTCAAAATTTTAATCATCGGATCACGACGAAGGCGTTGACAAATGAAGAAATGTTTGGCAGCGGTGTATCTACGGGCCGGTGGCTCGGTGCTGACCCAGAATTGGTACTCTGGGATCAAGGGGTTCAATTCCCCTCACTGGCTCGTAACAGCTCATCGCTCTAGCCCATAAGTAACGGTTACTGAATTCTCTCGGATGGTTCGGTTGTG
>CAYHYU010000027.1:0-3603 GCA_964360885.1 uncultured Gammaproteobacteria bacterium
AGAGATCCGTTTCACCTTTCGGCGTAATTTTTCCAACAAGAATATCGCCCGATTTCACCTCCGCGCCGATGCGGATGACACCGTATTCATCGAGATTCTTGAACTTCTCTTCCGAGACGTTCGGGATGTCCGACGTCACGGTTTCAGGTCCGAGCTTCGTGTCACGCACGTCGATGGTATGGTGCTCGATGTGGATCGACGTGAAACGATCGTGTTGAACGAGCCGTTCGGATACGATGATCGCGTCTTCATAATTGTATCCGTCCCATGAGAGAAATGCACAGAGGAGATTTTGGCCGAGCGCGAGCTCGCCGTTTTGACAGGACGTGCCGTCGGAGAGGACTTCGCCCGCATAAATTTTTTGTCCCTTTACGACGCGCGGATGCTGATTCAAACACGTCGAATGGTTGGACCTCTGAAATTTGATGAGATCGTATCGGTGAAGACCGCCGTCTTCTGTCTTGATCTCTATATGATTGCCAGAAACGGAGGCGACGACGCCGTCAGATGGAGCCACGAGCACGTGCCCCGCATCGATCGCAGCGCGGCGTTCCACGCCCGTGCCCACGATCGGCGCATCCGGTTTGATGCACGGAACGGCCTGGCGCTGCATGTTCGTTCCCATGAGCGCACGCTGACCGTCATCATGTTCCACGAACGGGATGAGCGACGTGCCGATCGAAAGAATTTGTTTGGATGCAACGTCCATATAATCGATTTCGTGCACGTCCACGATCGTCGGTTCGCCGTTTTTACGCGCGCTGGCTCGCTCGATCTGAAAGAATCCGTCCTTGTCGATCGGCGTTGTCGCAGGCGCCGTTGTCCCGCGCTCTTCGATGAACGCATTCAGATAGATGATCTCGTTCGTCACATGCGGACGGACAGGAATGGTCTCCAAAGGAAGCGCCTGAAGCTCCTTCGCGATCTTGACCGTGACATTCGACCCCGCTTTCGCGACGACAGCGCCCTTGCCGTCCGTCACGTCAACACGTAGCGTCTCATTCACGACATCTTTCCCATCGTTCTTCGCCCATGACTTGACTTTTCGATACGGCGTTTCGATAAACCCAAAATCGTTGATCCGCGCGTAACACGCAAGATGGCCGACGAGGCCGATGTTCGGACCTTCTGGCGACGCGATCGGGCAGATGCGGCCGTAGTGCGTGCGATGCACATCGCGGACGTCGAACCCCGCGCGCTCGCGTGAAAGCCCGCCCGGACCCATCGCGGAGAGCCGACGCTTGTGCTCGAGTTCCGAGAGCGGATTCGTCTGATCCATGAACTGCGAAAGCTGGGAGCTCATGAAGAATTCGCGCACCGCACCGATGACCGGCCGCGCGTTAATGAGCTTCGCAGGAGTGATTTGCGTGATGTCCTGCGTCGACATGCGGTCTTTCACGATGCGCTCCATGCGCGCAAGACCGATCCGGAAACGCGACTGGACAAGCTCGCCGATCGCGCGGATGCGACGGTTCCCCAAATGGTCCACATCGTCCGGCTCTTCCTGCATGTTGTTCAGCCGGATAATTTCTTTCAAAATTCGAGCAAGGTCTTCTTTCGTTAAAATACGGTTCTCTTCTTTCCCCACATCGTCCGGTTCCGCGGAAAGCCCGAAGCGCTGATTGAGCTTATAGCGGCCGACGGGACCGAGGTCATACCGCTCGAACTTGAAAAACATCGCATGAATAAGCGACTTCGCGTTGTCCGCGGTGGCGAGATCCCCCGGACGAATGCGCTTATACACTTCGATGAGACCGTCGTCCTCGTTCTTCGCTGCGTCTTTTCCAATCGTCGCCTCGATGTAGCGATTCATCGGATGAATGTCGACATCTGTAAAAAGCGCGCGAATCGTGTCGTCATCCGAATAGCCGAATGCGCGCATAAGCGACGTTGCGGCGACCTTGCGCTTCCGATCGATTTTCACCCAGATCACGTTGTTCCCGTCCGTTTCAAACTCAAGCCACGCGCCGCGGTTCGGAATCACTTTTGCGCCGTAGTATCGACGCGAGCGGAGCATCTCTGCGGTAAAAAAGGCGCCGGCGGAGCGGACGAGCTGCGACACGATCACGCGCTCGATACCATTCACGACGAACGTGCCGCGATCCGTCATAACGGGGAGGTCGCCAAGATACACTTCCTGTTCTTTCGTGTCGCCCGTGCGTTTATTCACGAGTTTTGTCTTCACGCGAAGCGGCGCGTCGAACGTGATATTTTTTGCCTTGGAAATTTTCTCTTCAAATTTCGGTTCGTCGATGAAATAATCGACGAACGACAATTCAAGATCTCGTCCGATGAAATCCTTGATCGGAGAGATCTCTTGAAGAAGCTCGCCGATCCCCGTTTCGAGGAACCAGCGGTAACTCCGTTTTTGGATCTCGATGAGATCCGGCAACGCCATGGCGTCGCGCGAGGCGCTAAAGAAGCGCCGATCCAGATTCTTCGGAACCTGGCGGTGAAACGTCATGTCTGACATGGGAGCCACGGAGAGAACACCCTCCCCTCCCGCGCGGGCCTGATCCGGAAGACATTCCTGGCGGAGCGATCAGGCGGCGGCGAGAATGATAGAGAGGTTCTTGGGAGTAATTTGACCGGGTATCAAAACGGGTCTATAGACGAAAAAAACCGAAACACCTGTTTCGGAGAGGATTTTCGTCTATGTGCGTGAGGTCCCCATTCGTGCGCGCGAATTTTCGCAGATATTCGACATGTTGTCAAGAGCAACGTTATGTCATGAGCCCGGTATATGCTTTTTTTAGCTGCATAAAGCCAAATTTTGACATTTATATCCCAAAGGGCTTGACAATAATCTCAAAGTGTGATATTGTATTCTGTTCATTGAAATGGGATTTATGTGCATCGTCCCAGAAGACGCGGAGGAGGAGACCCTGTATCGGACCGAACACGGCACCCGGTACGGACGGCGAAGGAACTCGTGGACGCTGGCCTCGGCTGGCATTTCACGACGGTACAACGCCACGAACAAGATCAAGCCCTCGGGCGCGATCTCGTTCCCTTCGCATCTTCCGGGATGAGATCATCTGCACGGTTCTTCCGACAGATGTGGAGGACACAACCCTTCCTGACGAATCACAATGGTCTCACCAGGAGGAGCGGTGGAAAAATTATCCGAACCGGTTTCGACTGGTTCCAGATAAGAGTATTCGCCGGAGGACTCGGCTTGACTCGCGCAGGCCACGTCCCCTTCACATCTGTCGGAAAAACACTCGCGGCGTTCAAGAAAGCCGTGAGGTAAACGCAAGACAAGAAAGGAGGTCGAGATGACCTTCATCAAGCTCGGCGTCGCCAATTAGCTCATCGTCGGCAACAACTCACAACGAACATTCAAGGAGAAACATGCTCGATTAGTGGAGACCCCTCGTCGGAAGGGGCACGAACTCACATCGCTGGAGACCGACCACCTCCAGCACCGTTCCGAGAACATGACGCGAGTCGTGTGCTCAGATCGAGTGACCAAACCACCCAACAGAAAATAGAAAGGAGACCGCAATGCCGAAATTCGACAGAATTGTGAATCCGGGTCCGCCGCAGATTCAAAGAGTCGGCACTCTCTTCGCCCCCTACAACGAAACTTGCGACGGGGCG
>CAYHYU010000027.1:3613-10693 GCA_964360885.1 uncultured Gammaproteobacteria bacterium
ATGCGACAGAATTGTAAATCCGGGTCCGCCGCAGATGCGAATCGCACGGCACTCTCTTCGCCCCGTACAACGAAAGTTGCGACGGGGCGATCTTTGAAGTCGGGAAGATTTCCGTCGCGATTTCAGAAGGGGTATCCTAATCAAGAAGAAAAAAGTATGGCCAAAAGAAGCCGCACCCACGTGGTACCACAGCCCGCGAAAGACGATGCCTTCGTAGGGGTAATTTCACCGCTCAAACTCCATCTCAAAACACGACGGCAAGCCGTCCGACCTGGGCAGATCATAAAGAGTGGACAAGAAAGGTCGCATGACCGCATCGCGCTGAAACGCGATCTGCGCGAGCGATTCAGCAACAAGGAGGACAATTGATCCAACGCTTCATGCGTCGAAGAGGTCGGGGGTTCTTGCCAAAAAATCGAAAGTTTGCTTATATCGGAGATGTCCTTCACAACCAACCGTCCCCTATGTTCGCGGGACAGAAAGATCGAACATGCGCGATACCTACATCAGCGTAGCGCTTCCGAATGAACACGCAACTCCAAACGTCCGGATTACGCTCCACAATCGGGGGGTTAAGGATAACCCCGTCACATTCATCGTTCCGATCTTCGGAGAGGAGGATGAGATCGATCCGAGCTGGGTTCTCGGAGAGATGATGTTCAAACACGTCCTTGCCCAGCGAACCCGAGGGACAACCGTCCGTGATCTCATCTGTGCGGACAGGATGCAGTGCTTCCACCTGCAATCCCCAAAAACGGAGGAGGAGAAACGCGATCAGGAACGCATGCACGAGTGGAGAATCCGCGTAAAGACGACAAGCGGATTCGCCGAACGTAGCTGGCCTGCCAAGCCATCGAAAGAGATACTTGATACCTTTTTCACGGAAGTGAGTGCGTACACAGACGCCAAAAGGAAGCGCCCCTACTACAAACTCTACGAAGTGTCGCGGCATCCGTGGAACATCGAGCCCATCTCCTACGGATTTCTGAAAAGCGTCGCGGAGACAGGGAATGTGACGCCGCGCAAAGCGCGCCCGCATCACCACAACATGATACAAGGAGATCGTTTCCTTGCGATCGTGGGCGACCACAGAAAGTCCCAGGACGGCATCGTGGGGATCAAACCCCTTGCCGTCATGATCATGGACGTGGAGGCAGACGCTCTGCTCCTCATTGATCTTGATTTCTTTCAGCAAGTCACAAGCGGACGAGAGGCGATCCTCGCATCCGCATGGTGGCACGAGTGGTGGAAGAATCACTCGGACGAACCATCTCACGAATAGCCCTTTACTATACCCCCCTAGAGATCACACCCCCTTGCACAATTCGCACGGATGGGGTATGAATTCTGTAGGGGGTTCTTTGTGTTCGGGGTTCCGAACATTCACATGAAAAGAGGATACTGCCATGCGGAACGGAGAAGCCGATATTCGGCAGAGCAAGGGGGGAACGGACGGAAGAAGCACAACAGCAGACACGACAAATGTCGTGTGGCTTTTTCCGCCAGTCCCAATCACACAGGAAGCGGCAAACAACAATGCCGCCACAGAGCAGGTGCCATATTTCCTGCTCTGCAAACCCGCAAGCCGGCAGACAACCTCATCTGCCAGGCGCCGCGAACGTGGCCGATTTGTGCTCCAGATTCTCTTCGTCACATGCGCAGCATGCGCGTTCCCGCTCACGAAGATGTTCGCTCCGCTGGGCGCATGTTTCTTCATCCTCTGCGTGGTCGGAACGGTGTGGCTATGCCAGAGAGGTCGCAGTGAATCGCTCACGCGAACACGGGCATATTCCTTCACGGCAATTCGCGGACCAGCGCACGAAGAGGACGTCGCGGAAATCCTCTTCCCATATTTCTGTATGGGCTGGAAACCGTTCATCTTCGAGCGGACAAATCCGCGTAATCCTGAACCCGTGTTCTGCAACCCCAAGAACGTCAAAGCGTATGATCTGCTCGATGCGGCGATCCGTAAGCTCCCTGGCGATCAACGCGGTTTGTACGCGTCCTTTTCATTCAGCTATGTCGACCCCTTGGGGGCGGCAGACGATCTCGATTGATCGGAATACTCGCTTTTTGTCCTGACGCACGACAGACGCATACCGCGCGTCAGGGCGTTTCCAAGTCGCTTCAGTGCGCTGAAGCATCTTGGAAACGATCGTGGATGCCCTCGATTTTTTTCCTTGACAAAGACGCTCTAAAAAACTTATGCTTGAAGACATCCTGGATCGAGAACTGCGAAGCGCGGCACGCTCCATTGATGGATGCATCGGCGGACTCTCTCCGCATTTGGCGGAGGGAATCTCTCTCCTCCCGCGGAAGCGACCATCTTCTTTTCGCGTGGCATCGCTTCGCAGCTCTCGGGACGGAACACGACACAACCGGCATGCCGGTTGTTTTGCACGAATCTCACGGATGCGGCGCGTATGTAACATGCCGTTCAACTTTCATGGAAGAGCCATATCGCCGGCGCGATTCGATCTGAATCGTTGAAAGACCGCGCGGAAGATCGAGAATGGACTGAAAATGACCGCTGGTATCGGCGAATGCGTTCAGACCATTCACTGTCACGATCGCGCCTGGATCCGTTACGCCAGAAATTGTGACACGCGGGAGCGTGATTGTTGCTCCTTCGCGCGGCGTCTCGATGGAGAGATGCGGCACACGTGCGACGATCCGCGCCTGCCACCCAACGTAGCCGGCAAGAAGCAACACGAAGAGGACAAAACCGACAAAACCGATCGCGCGCGAGGACACGAAGAGATCGCGCATTCGAATTTTTGGCCGCGGAAAGATCGAGTGCGTTTTCAACTGTCCGCGCCGTTCAAGGAGTTGCTGATACATCTCGACGAGATAACGTGAACGCCCTTCGAGCGTCTCGGACAACACGAACACATGGCGAGCCGCATACATAGGATCTGCAAGATCTTCAAGCCGTTCTTTCTCAAGCGTCTCAAGAATAAGCGGGTGGATCCCAGAGCGACGACCGAGTTCGGCAATGGTAAAACCGCGAAGTTCACGAAGCTCATGGAGCGCTTCCCCGAAATCGCCCACAATCGTCGCGACACGTTTGCGTAAAAACGCCATACCTTTTTATGGCTCCTCCGATGCGTCTTCGATGCTCGGAATCTCGCGATTGACCTGTTCAAGTGATGGATGGGAATGCGGGACGGCTTCCATCTGATTCGTGAAATCGGCCTTAAGGATGTCTCGCGGTTTTGCGCCATCCGCGGGCCCGATATATCCTTCTTCTTCGAGAAGATCGAGAATCCGCGCCGCGCGCGCATAGCCGACTTTGAGGCGCCGCTGCAAAAGAGATGCAGATGCTTTACCGGCACGGAGAATCTCTTCCTTGGCCGCAGGCAGGAGTTCGTCAGAGTCCTCCGCCGCGTTCACACCGACAACGAATGACGTCCCGCCACGCGCCGGCTTCATCACGACGCTCGGATCATGCTCTGGCGGTTCGTATTTCGATTTCAAAAATTCGACGACGCGGGTGATCTCTTCGTCCGACACGAACGCGCCCTGAAGCCGCTTCATGCTTGGCATATCGGAGGTCTGAAACAGCATGTCGCCGCGGCCGAGGAGCTTTTCCGCGCCCACGGCGTCGAGAATGGTGCGTGAATCCGTGGACGACGCAACCGCACAGGCAATACGCGCCGGAATGTTTGCCTTAATCAGACCCGTGATGACATCGACGGATGGACGCTGTGTGGCAAGGACGAGATGGATGCCGACTGCACGCGACATTTGCGCGAGCCGAACGATAGGGCCTTCCACGTTCTGCATCGCCGTGACCATGAGATCCGCCAGCTCATCGATCACGATGACGAGGTTCGGGATCTTCTCGTCGCTTCGCGCATTGTACGAAGCGAGGTCGCGCGATCCGAATTTCGAAAGCATGTCAAATCGCCGATCCATTTCGCGAAGCGCCCACAAAAGCGCATTCACCGTTTTTTCAACATCCGTAATGACGGGCGTCACGAGATGCGGGATCCCGTTGTACACCTGCAGTTCAATGCGCTTCGGATCCACAAGAATGCATTTTAGATCGTCAGGACCGTACGAGTACAGAAGCGAGGTGAGAAGAATGTTGAGGCATACGGATTTTCCCGATCCCGTCGCGCCCGCAACGAGAAGATGCGGCATGCGGCCGAGATCCCCGATCCATGGCCTCCCTGTAACGTCGCGCCCAAGCACGAATGGAAGCGCGCCGCGCCGTTCGCGCCACTCTCGCGTCTCGAGCATCTCGCGAATACCGACCGTCGCGACGCTTTGATTCGGCACCTCAATCCCAACAAGCGACTTGCCGGGAATCGGCGCTTCGATACGAATGGGATGCGCCGCGAGCGCGAGCGCGAGGTCGTTATGCAGCGCCGTAATTTTTGAAAGTTTTACGCCTTCGGCGGGCTTCAGAGTAAATTGCGTCACGGTCGGTCCGACAGCAACGTCTCTCATCTCGACAGGAATGCCGAACATCTCGAGCGTGCGGCGAATGACGTTCTGGTGAGATAAAATATCTCCAGAGGTTGGTTTTTGATCGCGCTTCATCAAAAGCTCAATCGGCACGTCGACTTTCGGATGTCGTTTCCGGGGACGCGGAGGCACGACATGGACGCGATGCTCTGGCGCATCGTCATCGTCCGTCGCTCTTTCTGCAAGCGCCTCATGAAGATCCGTCGCGACATCCGAATCCTCTTGGGTCATCATGGGTTCCGCTGGAAGCGCCACGGCCGAGCGGATTTCTTTTTCTTTCCGCTCCACGCGTTTGGAGAGAATCCATCGAAACGGCACGCCGAGCGCACGTACGAAAGCTACAAGCGTTGCCAAGAACCATGCGAGCTTTTCTCCGACGCTCCTGATTGATGTATTAAAAATAAGGAGGAGCGACACGAAAAAAAGTGCGCCGAGCGCTGTGATTGCGCCGGCGCGGCCGAGGATATTCACGATCGGTTCGGACAAGAGAAGTCCGAGCTTCCCGCCACGTGTGCCGAGAGTGGAGGCGACGTTCATACCCACGCCGCTGATCGTATGCGCGAGCGGATTCAACGACAAGAAAAAAAACACGAAACCAATATACTGGGTCACTTTGAGCGGCAATCGCTGCGGCGACACTTCATGAATTCCTATTGCGAGAAGGAATATCGGGAGCGCGAGCCGTTGCCAGCCGAGCGCATGTGCGACGGCAGCGTCGACCGCGACGCCAAAACGCCCCGCGAGTTCAAAAAGAGACAGGAAAAGCAAAATCGCAACCGCAAAAATCGCAACGGTCACGATGCCGTGCGCGGTCGCACGATCGAGCGTGAAATCGGGAAAGCTGGAAGAACGTCTTCGGGCCATGAGATACCGCTATGCTAGCGGACTTTGCGGCGAAAGTCACGACGTGCCACTCGATGATCACTCGAGCGGCGGCAGCTCTTCATCCGGCGTTGCAGGAGAACGTACGGCGCTTCCCCCGCCTTCGACGATTTCTTTTTGACGCCATGCCTCGATGGACTTCGTACGGATCTCGGGAAGAAGCGCTGGACGTTCGCGCAAACCGACTTTCGCATTTTCTCGCCCCATTCCGAGCTTCTCCTCGCCATAGGAATAAGAGTTTCCGGATTTTTTGATCACGCCAAGCTCCGTACCCACGTCGAGAAGATCTCCGACAAGCGAGATCCCCTCGTTGTACATGATATCGAATTCACACGTGCGAAACGGCGCCGCAACTTTATTTTTCGCGATTTTTACCTTCACGCGATTACCGATAATGCGATCCCCCATCTTGAGTTGTGCGCTGCGGCGGACTTCGATACGCATGGAGGAATAAAAGAGCAGCGCTTTTCCACCCGTCGTCGTTTCAGGATTGCCGAACATGATTCCAATCTTCATGCGAATCTGGTTGATAAAAATGACAACGGTTTTTGTCTTCGAAATGATGGCCGTGAGCTTTCGGAGCGCCTGACTCATGAGCCGCGCATGGAGTCCCATGTGCGAATCGCCCATCTCGCCGTCAATTTCCGCTTTCGGCGTGAGCGCGGCGACCGAATCCACGACAATGACATCAACCGCGTTCGAGCGCACAAGTGTTTCAACGATGTCGAGCGCCTGTTCGCCGGAATCCGGTTGAGAGATCAGGAGTTCATCCACATTGACCCCGATCTTCCGCGCATACTCCGGATCAAGCGCGTGCTCGGCATCGATAAATGCCGCAATGCCTCCGAGCTTTTGGACTTCCGCGATAATATGTTGCGCGAGCGTCGTCTTGCCGGATGACTCAGGACCATATATCTCGACGATGCGGCCGCGCGGGACGCCGAGCACTCCAAGCGCGAGGTCAAGCGAAAGACATCCTGTTGGAACGGTATCAATCACCATCCTCTTCGCCTCGCCGAGCTTCATAATGCTTCCTTCCCCGAACCGTTCTTTGATCTGCTCAATCGCCTGTAAGGCGGCCCGTTGCCGCTCGTCGCGTTCATCCATCATTTTTTTGGACATATTCGTATAGTGTTCTAATTTTGTTCGTATCTTCTCAAATCCGTCTCAAATAGACAAGACCTCTTGTGTGGATAAACATTTCAAGAAAATGTCCAGCCCTTCGATGCAATAGAAGAGCTGGACGAGACGTCACGGAATCGTATCGACGCGACCGTTGTAATACGGCGCGCCGAACGGGTTCGGAACGAGCTTCACGGCAAGCGGTCCTTTGACGGTAGAGAGGGTGAGAGTTCCGATCGTGCTCCCCTTCCCACCCAGAGGGTCGAATGACATATCGCCCCAAAAACGCTTGTCCGGAAGATAGACCTGGAACTCGAACGGCGATGTGCCACATGGAACTGTGAACGTGCAGAGAAGTTTGCCATCATCAGCGACTGCGTCCACACAGTCGGCGATTGTACCCCACGGACGCACGATGCCGCTCGGAGATTTCCACCATGCTGCGGACCAGATGAAACCATGAGACGCGGGTCCGCTATAGATGAGCGTCACGGACGAGACACAGGACGCGTCCAGCGCGCCAGTGAGCGAGCCGCCCGCATCCGATGCGGGAGAACACTCCGGCGATGACGCGCAGACAGGATCCGCACAGTCGATGAGGCC
>CAYHYU010000028.1:0-10613 GCA_964360885.1 uncultured Gammaproteobacteria bacterium
CCCACGCGCGGCGCTTCCTGCGCTCGCGGCAGGCACTGCAATTCCGTTTCTCGCGCTTCGTTTTTTCTCTGTCATATGAAAAAACAACGCATTCGCGCCGTTCTCTTTGGCCCGCAAGGGTCTGGAAAGGGCACGCAGGGCGAACTTCTCGCCGAGCGATATGAAGTTCCTCTGATCGGCGCAGGCGAAATTCTTCGCGCAGAGACCGCGTCGAAATCGCACCTTGGAAAAATTCTCAAAGGGTACATGGACACAGGGTTGCTTGCGCCGGATGAAATTGTGAACGCGGTCGTTTCTGAACGGTTGAAGAAACTTGATCTCTCCAAAGGGTTCATTCTCGATGGCTTTCCGCGGAACGTGGATCAAGCGGTGAAACTCGATCGCGCAATGAAAATAAATCTGGCGATTTGCATCAAAATTTCAGATCAGGAGTCGGTGCGACGGCTTGCGGGCCGTCTCCAATGCACACGCTGCAATGCGATTTATCACGACATCAATTCCGCTCCTGCGAAACCCGGGGTTTGTTCTATCTGCGGCGGGAAACTTACAAAGCGCGCGGACGACACGGCAGACGCCATCGGACGCCGGCTCACGGCGTTTCATTATATAACCGAACCGCTCCTCACGTACTACCGAAGCCGCGGCGTGCTTCTCGTCGTGAACGGCGAGCAATCGATTCCGTATGTGTTTGATGATCTCGTGAAGAAGATGAACAAACTCGGATTTACGCATTAGACAGCATGTCACTCATCAAAACATCTGACGAAATCTCGAAGCTCAAAGAAGGTGGAGCGATCCTATCGCGTGCTTTGCGTTTTGCGATGGATGCGTGCGTGGCTGGCGTGAGCACCGTAGAGATCGATCGAATCGCGCGCGAGGAAATTGAACGGAGCGGTGGTCAGCCATCGTTTCTCGGTTATCGCATCCACGCGCATAATCCCGCATTCCCGTCCACTCTGTGCATTTCGATCAACGACGAAGTGGTGCATGGCCCAGCGACTCCCGATCGGACGATCAGGAACGGAGATCTCGTGGGCCTTGACATCGGATGTTGGTACAAGGGTCTCGCAACGGACATGGCCGCGACGGTCATCGTGGGCGATGTCTCGGAGCATGCGCGTCGGCTCGTTCAAGACACGCGCCAATCGCTTGTCCGTGGCATTTCTGCTATCTCAGCGGGCGGATGGGTAGGTGACGTGAGCGCGGCGATCGAGGACTTTTTGAAGCCAAAAGGGTACGGAATCGTGAAAGATCTTGTTGGCCATGGCGTGGGTCATGCGGTTCATGAAGATCCGCCAATCCCGAACTATCGTGATCCGAAGTTGCCGAACGTTCGACTTCGAGAAGGGATGGTGCTTGCCATCGAGCCCATGGTGACTCTCGGCAACTCGCGCGTCGTCATGAAGCCAGACGGTTGGACCATCGCAACGAAAGATCATTCTCTCTCTGCGCACTGGGAAGTCACTGTGGCGGTGACGAAAAATGGATATGCATTACTCACGCCTTGGCCGGACATCACCCCGAATCTCTATGCGAGTTCTGGGCATTGATTACGGTTCCGTTCGCGTCGGTCTTTCGCTCGGCGACACGGAGACGCGCCTCGCATCGCCGTGGACCGTCGTGCCACATGAAGGCGCGCTTGCGCTGTGCGCGCGGATTCACGACATCATCCTACGCGAACAGGTTGGCGCGATCGTTGTCGGCGTGCCACGACCTTTGCGTGATCCCACATATGAAAACGAACAGGTTCGTGAGGTGCGAAAATTCATAAAAAATCTCGCAGGGCTCGGAATCCCGATCCACGAAGAAGATGAGGTGATGTCATCCGGTCTTGCCGCGCGTCAGGCGCAGGAGATGGGGGAGAAAGGGAAGCGCGACGATCTCGCTGCGGCGGTGATTCTGCAGAGTTGGCTGGATCGGTTACGTGGCTGATTTCTTCGATGATTTCCATACGCTCGTTGTCGAATTCCCGCTCTCTCGTCGTTCCCATGCCCGATCCATCACGATTGTGGGCTCATCCCAGCTCCCAGGATCGTGTCGGTGTCGGGCGTCGGAAAGCGATGGACGACGCTCGATAAGATGCGGCGACGCTTCTTCAAGAAACAGCGACGGTTGATTGTACGAAAGGGTGTCAAAACCGCCCGTGACAGAATAGGTGAGGAACAGCGAGCGCCGCGCGCGCGTGACCGCGACGTAGAACAGCCGACGCTCTTCTTCAAGTCCGCCCTCTTCCCCCATCGCGCGGCGGTGCGGGAAATTGTTTTCCGAAAGATGAATGAGAAATACCGTGTCCCACTCGAGTCCTTTTGCCTGGTGAATCGTCGAGAGAATCACTTTGTCTTCCGTCTTCTGTCTTCCGTCTTCCGCATCCCGTCTTCTTCCAGAGAACACTTCATCATATAACGCGATGTCGGCGAGGAATGACGCGGCGTCGTCGCGATACGTTTCCGCAAAAGTCGCAAGCTGTTCCACGTCTTCACAGCGCTCCTTCCAATCCGGATACTCGCGTTCGAGATACTCGCGGTACCAGGAGGTTACGAGCGTGCGCAACATGAACGCGGGCGACGGACGCTCTTGGACGATGCGTGCGAGAAGCGCCGCACAGGCATTCCATCCCGCGCTGTTGCGAGGCGTGAGGCGAGCGCCAAGACCGGACGCGAGCGCGGATTCGATCTCTGGCATTCGCTGGATCGTGCGCGCGATTTGGATCGCGGTCACGATGCCGATGCCGGTCTGATGATTCAAGCATCGGAGCCATGCGGCCTCGTCTTGTACATTTTCAATCACGCGAAGATACGCCAGAGCATCCTTGATGTGCGCGCGCGCGAAAAATTTCATTCCGCCGCGGTATTCGTACTCGACGTTGCGTTTGAGGAGTTCGAATTCGAGCTGCTGCGAATGCGCGGACGAACGGAAGAGCACGGCGATTTCCCGCAAGGGTCTGCCTTCTCGCCGAAGCGTCTCGATGTTTGATGCGATGTATTCCGCTTCTTGCCGAGACGACGCGAACGGCATCACGACCGGTTTTCGCTCGTTCGGGCGCACCGCGACGAGTTCTTTCTGAAACTGCCGTTCATTTCGCGAGAGGGATTCGTTCGCGAGATCAAGAATCTCTGGCGAAGAACGGTAGTTCGTGAGGAGCTTGAAGATTTTCGCGCCAGTCCATGCGTTCGGAAACGTGAGAATATTTTTTACGTCCGCGCCGCGGAACGCGTAGATGGACTGCGCATCATCGCCGACGACGAGGATGTTGCGATGTGCGCGCGCCACGGCCGTGGCGATCTGCGCTTGGAGCGCATTGATATCTTGATATTCGTCGACGAGCACATATCGGAATTGTTGCGAGATCCGTTCTCCAATCTCCGGAGTCGACATGAGAATGAGCCAATTCTTCAACAGATCGTCAAAATCCATCGCGTTCGCCGTGCGCTTCCGTTCGTGATAGAGTCGGCAGATCTCTCCCATCTCTTCCGCGAACGGCAGAAAATGCGGATGTTTGAGTTCGAGCGCATCGGCGACGGACGAGAGAGTATTCTCCGCATACGACAGAAGATTCTGCACGACTGAAGCCGTTGGAAAGCGCTGCATTTTTGGATCGATCGCACGTTCTTTCATCACGGCCTTCAGAAGCGATTCGGCGTCGTCTTGATCAAGAATCGTAAAACGCGAGGAATATCCCAAGCACTCCGCGTGCGAACGGAGCAGACGGTTTGCGATCGAATGGAACGTTCCACCCCACAGGTGCATGGCGTCCTGACCGAGGAGCGAAATGACGCGGTTCATCATCTCCTTTGCCGCTTTATTTGTGAACGTGACGAGGAGGATGTGCGATGGATCCACTCCATGTTCGATCAGATGCGCGACGCGATATGTGATGGTCCGCGTTTTTCCAGATCCCGCTCCGGCAAGCACGAGACACGGTCCCTCGGCATTTTGCACCACGTCGAGCTGTTGTGGATTCAATTCGCGCTGATCGTCGATACGAGACATGCGCGGATCGTATCAAACAACACGCATTCCGTCTCATACATGGAAGACGGGCTCTTGGCCGAATGGCTATTTCATGCTAGCGTGAAGGCCGTATGAACCCCGCTCGTATTCGATTGCCCGGCCATCCGGACGCCGCATGCGACATGGTCGCAGAAGCGATCGTTGATGAATACATGCGCCGCGATCCGGATACGCGTATCGCACTCTCCGTCATCGGCGGGCGAGGCGCGCTCTTTGTGGCCGGTGACGTGATCAGCGCTGCGGATTTTGACGTGGCGCAGATCATCCAGCGAACCCTCGGAACGATCGGCATTGGGACGGAGCTCGAACCGTTCGTCTCCTTGGAGCCGGTCGTCGGGGAACGCGCGACGTTGTTCCGAAACGGTGCAGAAGCGCCAGTCGTCGTTATCGGTTATGCCACTCGAGAAACGGAGGAAATGATTCCAACGTCGCTAGTACTTGCAAAAACAATCGTAAAAGAACTTGATCTTCGACGCCGGACGGATGAGGTCTGGTTTTGGCTCGGCGCAGACGGAGAGGTGCATGTTGGCGAGCGCATTTCGATCCGCGTTGAGCACAGCGCAAAGCCGATCGAGGACGTTCGTCGCGAGATCAGCGCGCTTGTCGAGAAAATCGCGCCGCGTCACGACGTCCGCGTCAATGAGCTTGGATCGGATGAAGTGCGCGGCATTGGAAATGTCATGGGCGCATCCGGTCGTGATATCCATCCATACGGTTCGGCTCTGCCGTCAACTCCGTCTTCGATTGGTCTTGACATCTCTCGCGCCGAAAAAGCGGGCGCATGGCTTGCGCGCGCCGCAGCGCGGAATCTCGTCACGCGCGGCGCGCAAGCGGCGCTCGTGCGCGCAACGTATCTTCCCGGCGAACGGATGCCGGCGCATCTTGAGGCGCGGGATGAGAAGGGGCGAGATCTTTCCCGCGAACTCGCTCGCGAGTCGCTTGCTCTCGATCGCGTGACGCATGAGTGGCGGTGCTCGAATCTGTGCGCAGATGCTTCGCGATGGGGATTTGCAGGGGAACTAGATTTGCCGTGGGAAGAGGGATAAGCGTATAATCGTTCGCATATGCGATCACATACCTTTCTCTTTTCGGCACTCGTGCTCATCCCTCTTATTGGAGCTGGATGCAGCCCCGATTCTCCGGTGTCACTCGATAAATATCAAACACCGACGGAAACGCCTTCTGCGCCGCCGACTCCTCCCGCACCGCCCGTAGCACCCCCACTGCCGACCGAGGACACGGCAACAGGAAGTCACAATACAACCATCACAACAACGACTCGACCGCTCGCGTCGTCAACGACGATGAATCCAAACACAATGGAACCTCCGGCATTTCCAGGAATTTTGCCCTCTGCACAGACGCGCAACAGGCAGATCCGCATCAAAACATCGAAGGGCGATATCGTGTTCGATCTCTTGCCGAAGGAAGGGCCCCTTGCCGCGTCAAATTTCGTCTATCTCGTTCGGCGGAAGTTTTACGATGGGCTCACGTTCCATCGCGTCGAGCCAGAATTCGTGATCCAGGGAGGGGATCCGCGCGGGGATGGGACCGGCGATCCTGGGTACAAGTTCAACGATGATCCTGTTCGTCTTCCGTATGCGGCTGGCATTGTCGCAATGGCGAATTCGGGCCCGAATTCGAACGGTTCCCAGTTTTTCATTATGCTCGCCGACACGCCGCTTTCGCCGAAGTATTCGATTTTTGGCCGCGTCGTACAGGGAATGGACATCGTGAAAAAAATCGCGATTGGTGATCGGATCACGTCGATTGCGATTGAGAAACGCACAGGAACATGACGCGCTGGAAAATCTTTTTCTTCGCTGCGATTTTCGCCGTCGCGGGCATTTCTGCGTATGCGTTCCGTGCGGATCTTCGCGAGCGATGGTATGCGGTGAGTGCGCCGTCTGTGCCGGTTGCAATACGATTTTCGCCGCCTCGCGGAATCGGCATAGAGCAGACATCGCTCATCGAAGAAGGCGTTGCGACCTCCCAGCATTTCATGCTCGTCACCTCGCCGTCCGTGCGCACGCACAAAGCCGTCGATCCGTTCGCGATCCACGGCCTTCTCCCAAATGAATTTAATCTCGCTGTCCCGTTTACAAGCCAAGCGCCGACCGGAGAGTGGGCGCTTCCGTATCAAGAAGCGTGTGAAGAGGCCAGCGCGATCATGGTCGATGCGTTTTACCGCGGAGAAACCGGAAGGATTCCGCCCGATGTCGCAACGAAAGCGATCACAAACCTCGTCGCATTCGAGAAAAAAATTCTTGGATTTTACGAAGACACATCCGCGCTCGACACGGCAAAGTTTATCAAGGCCTATTTCGGCTACCCGACTGTTGTGATCCAGCCGCTCACGAGCGAGAGTGAACTCAAGCGCGCGATTGCGAATGGATACCCCGTCATCATCCCGGCCGCTGGCAAACTTCTGCCCAATCCGTATTTCCGCGCCGGCGGGCCGCTCTATCATATGCTCGTTGTGAAAGGGTACACGAAAGACCGGATCATCACGAACGATCCTGGAACGAAGCGCGGGGCCGATTTCACCTACACCTTCGATCAGTTGAAACACGCGGCCCACGACTGGAACGGCGGCGACGTCATGCACGGCGCACCTGTGATGCTTGTCGTGATCCCGAAAGCGTCGTAATCTAACAGCATGATTCTCGCCTCTGCCGCGTCCGGAACGTTCGCCGGCGTTGTGTTGTTTGTTTTCTCGCACGTCGCGCCGATGTTTGGCGCGGGAAATTTCATTCGCGATCTCGACAAACCGAGAATCTTCGGCGCCGCCGTTTCGCGGCGAGAAGCGCATGTCGTCGGCGCGCTCACGCATATTCTCGTCTCCGGAGCGTCTGGCGCGATGTTCGGTTTTCTCGTTTCTTTGAATATTTTTCAGGGGTTCGACCTTATCTCGCTTCTCGGCTGGAGCGTTGTGATGACGCTTGCCATCGGAGGCGTCATTTTGCCCCTTGAGGGGCATGGCGTGTTTGGCGTAAAAGAGGATGCGTGGTTTCCGGTTGATCTCTTCATCACGAATATCTTATGGAGCGTGCTGTTTTGGTGGATGATCCGAATCTTGCTGCCTCTTCTATCGTAATCACGCATGCGCACCCTGCAGGTCTCCGAATTTCTTGCGATCGTCAACGACGTCCTGCGCGCGACGTTTTCAGGCGAAGCGTTTGCCGTTGAAGGCGAAGTGTCTGGTTATCGCGTGTCGCAGGGGCAATGGGTGAGCTTCGATTTGAAAGACGAGAAATCGCTCGTAAACATTTTTCTTCCTGTCTGGCAGCTGACCGTGCCGATTGAAGATGGCATTCGTGTGCGCGTGTACGGCCTGCCGCGCATCTATCCCAAATACGGAAAATTCTCGCTTTCCGCAGAACGCATCGAACTCGCAGGTGAGGGCGCGCTCAAAAAAGCGTTTGCGCTTCTTCGTCAGCGCTTGGAGCGGGAAGGGCTATTCGATCCATCGCGGAAACGTCCGCTCCCGCGGTTTCCGTCGAAGATCGCACTCGTCGCATCAAAAGAAAGCGCGGCGTATGGTGATTTTATCCGCGTGCTCGGAGAGCGTTGGAGAGGGCTCGACATCGATCTCCATCACGTCATCGTTCAAGGTGAACGCGCGCCGAGTGAGATTGTGAAGGCGATTCAAGAAGCACAACTCACCTTCCATGACGTTCTCGTTCTCACCCGCGGCGGAGGATCGATGGAGGAACTGATGGCGTTTAACGACGAACGTGTCGTGCGCGCGATCCACGCGTCGAAGATCCCGACGCTCGTGGCGATCGGCCACGAACGCGACGTGACGTTCGCGGAAGAAGCTGCAGACGTCCGCGGGTCCACGCCAACGGATTGCGCTCGTCGTCTTGTTCCGGACAGACGCGACGTACTCTACGAGCTCGCAACCACGCTCGAACACATTGAATCCGCGCTCGAGCATCACGTTGAACGCGGAGAGTCCGTGATTCGCCGCGCGGTTCATTCCGCGTCGCACTGGATCGAAGCGCTCGTACATCGTCTCGACGCATGCGCGCGGCTTCTCGCATCACTCGATCCATCGGCGGTCCTCCGGCGCGGGTATGCGATGGTGCGTTCATCCTCCGGACGGCTCGTCACACACGTCGCGGGCGTTTCTCTCGGAGCATCTGTGAACGTCACGCTCCATGACGGCAGATTTGACGCGGAGGTGACAGATGTCGCGAAATTTTCTACCATGAAGGGGCGGGTGTGAAATCCGCCCTTCTGCCACACGATGCCAAAAAAATCAGACATTGACCTCACCGCCGGATTTGAAGAACTCGAGAAGATCGCGGCGTGGTTTGAGAAAGGGGAGACGGATCTCGAGGAGGGGGTACAAAAATTCGAGCGAGCGATGAGCATTGCTTCTGCATTAAAAAAACAGCTCACGAGCGCGGAAAATCGCGTCAAAGAAATCAAGAAAAAATACGATGCCCCTTAAGGGGATCACGTCATTCCACCACCAACGTTCCCGTCATGAACGGATGCGGAGCGCAGTGAAATCCGTACGATCCCGCTGCGAGCGTTTCGGTGTCGAGCATAAACACCGTGCCCTCTGCGAGGGTCGCACTTGTGAATGCGCCGTCGTCCGCCGTCACCGTGTGGCCGACGCTGTCCATATTCGTAAAGGCAATTTTTGAGCCCTTCTTCACCGTGATGATTTTCGGCGAAAAGGCAAAGCTCTGGATCGTTGCTGCGACTTTGATCCCAGCTGTGACGTCGATCCCACCGCCAACCTTCACGCTTGATTTCACTTCTATTCCCACTGCGGCTTTTCCCTCACCCTTGAATCGCTTCATCACGACTTCGCCACGTTCGTTTGTGATTGGAGTATCATTGGTACCGTTAAATTTTTTATTTCTGTTATCCGCATGGAGCATTGCCCAGTAGGATATGCCAGGCTCGATTTTTGTTTTCACGAATACATCGCGCGTTTCACCAGCGTTTAAGAGCGCGCTCGCAGCAAGAATTTTTCCTGGCTTGCCGTTCGCGTCCGCATGGATCACGACGTATCCTTGTTTTGAAATCACGACATTTCCAATGTGTACTTCGGCACCTACCTTTTGATCCGCGACAAAGATCCCATTCGCTCCGAGCGGTGCCGCTTGCGGGGCGACTTCCACCGGCGCGGGCGGAGTTGGGTTTGGACGAGTGGCTTCGGCGCCGCTTGGTCCAGCCCCCGTTTTTATTGCCGTTTGTGATGTGGATGCGCATCCAGCCCCAAAGAGGGCAAGTGCCGCACCGATTGCGAGGAGTTTTTTCATAGTCGTAAAAATAGAGTAAAAGATCTTTACAAACATATTACCCCACTGCTGAAAGTATGGCAAAGAGCTTTTGACAAAACGACCACCCTTGACGCCTTCTTTTCTTTGTTTTATGATTATTTTAACACTCAAGGTCCTGAGACGACAGGGCTCCGAAATACGTCGGGGTCAAACTCCCACCCTGTCTAGGAGCTTTGCCACGGAAACGCCGCGTGTTGCGTCATCCTAAAAAGCCCACAGACGACCTGTGGTGTTTTGTAACTCGCCTCCGCCGAAAGGTCGAAAATATCTAGATTCATTCTCTTTTCTCTATGCCAAAAACACGACAACAAAAGGCGCATGTCATGGATCGTCTCTTGAGCGCATTTCAGAGCGCAAAATCCGTGGTGTTCGCCGATTATCAAGGCATCAAAGTGTCTCAAGCTGATCTTTTGCGCACAAAGACACGCGAGCACAATGTCGAGTACGTCGTTGCAAAGAAAACGCTTCTTGCGCGTGCCGCCAAGAATGCGGGATATGAGCTCAATCTGAAGTCGCTCCCCGGTATGATCGGCGTTGCATTCGGCCGTGAAGATGAAATCGCGCCTGCGAAAGTGCTCGGCGACCTCTCGAAACAGGCGCCGCTGAAGCTCGTCGGAGGGATTTTTGAAGGCGTGATCGTGGGCGCGGAAAAAGTGCTCGCTCTCTCGAAACTCCCGTCGAAGAAAGAGCTTCTTGGGCAGGTCGTCGGGACGATCTACGCGCCCGTGTCTGCATGTGTGCGGGCGCTGAACGCGATACGAGAAAAGAAAGAGCAGACGGCTTCATTCTGACCAGTAAAGAAATAATCATCATCCTCATATGTCAGACGAAACGAAAGTGGCCGACGTGCCTGTAAAGTTCACGGGCATCGTCGATGCGATCGAGCGCCTCTCGGTTCTCGATCTCGCGGAACTCGTGAAGGTTCTTGAAGAGAAGTTTGGCGTTTCAGCCGCGGCGCCTGTTCTCATGGCTTCAGCCGGCGCAGCCGTCGCGGTAGAAGAAAAAACGTCCTTCAATGTCGAACTCACGGTAACAGGAACAAATAAGATCGGCATTATCAAAGTCGTTCGCGAAGTCACGGGTCTTGGTTTGAAAGAAGCCAAGGACATCGCCGACGCGCCGCCAAAAATCATCAAGGAAGGCGCGGATAAAGCCACTGCCGAAGAGATTAAGAAAAAGATCGAGGATGCGGGAGGCAAGGCGAATCTCATATAAGGAACCTCTGAAAAACGATGAGATGCAAAGTGCTGGACCGAGGAAACGACGCAGACGTAAAGTATTGTCCCGACGAACCCGCGT
>CAYHYU010000029.1:0-8031 GCA_964360885.1 uncultured Gammaproteobacteria bacterium
CTGTGGGAGAAGGGATGGATACCAGATGGATCTTGTGCCCGGTGCCTTTAGTCATCTTCCAGCGCCTGTGTGAGAAGGGATGGATACTGGCATTGGGATATTCATATTCGCCGTCTTGTCATCTTCCAGTGCTCTCTTGTTCTTTCTTTGTTCCGTGCCTCGCGAAGGAGCTCCTGTTAGGTCAGGACTCCTTCTTTTTTTATATCCGCATCAGAATTGGATAAAAAACATCGCGATTCGCAATAGCGTTTTTCAATCGTCTTGCTTCCATACGAATGCCGTTTTCGCGCAAAATCAGATGCTCATCATAACGGAAGAACATGGAACAGCGGATTGCAATTTCACGGACGATGGAATGCGGGTCGTGGGACGATCGCCCGTGCGCTTGTAAGCGATGCGGGCGAATTCCAATAGTTTGTTTGCAGCATGGCGAGCGGGAGCATGCCTATATCAAAACACGCCCGCCGGATGAAGACCATCCGACGGGCGCGTGTCATATAGAGCTAAAGAGCTGCCTCGCGCGCGGCCTTACGTTTGGCACGTTCAAGAAGGACGCTTTCAGCGTGAAGCGCGACGCGACGTGCGCGGAGCGCGGACGTGAGAACAGTTTCAGCTTTGCAGCGGCGGCAATAAAGCGTACCGTTTTCGCGCCACGTCACGGCATTTTCTAGCTTCGCGCCCTTTTGCCGGATGGCGCCGCACGACGGACATGTGAAAGCCACGACGTAGTCGCTCGTGAAGATTGCTTCACCAAGACCTGCGAGGCCTGACTTGTATCCGGTATACGTGCGCAGTTGACCATAGTTCCAGACCGTAAAGATCACGTTACGTTCGTGATCCGGCCCGGACTTTTGGACGTACTGAACGTCCTCGAGCGCCAGCGCCGCTTGCTTTGCGCGTGCCAATTCGACGAGATCGTTGGCCACAGTATGGGCCACGGATGCGAGCTCATGGTCGAACGCTTGTCCGCCCACCCAGCGCCCGCGGCGTTGTTCGCCCTCGACCTCGCGCTTGCGCTCAAGGAATCGAAGGATTGTGGGATTCGGACTCATGGCGCCAGTTTCGATTTCCTTGCCATGCTCGATCAGCGACCATGTCGCAACAGCTTCGATGCCGAAGCTCACGCCCAGGACGCGCCCCGTGGCTTGAGGTTGTGCGATGGGAATGCGCAAAGTGAGCTGGAGAAACCAGTCACCTCGTTTCATGACGAGACGGCTCCATGCGATTTGTAGGTCGCGCCGTTTCAGCAGACGCTCGAATCGGCCGCGATTGCCGGAGAGCATGACCAACATCTCGCGAGCGTGCCTGCGCCAACGAGATTTTCCCATCAGCGGAACCGAATGGAGACCCAAGTCCAGACCACGTCCTGTTCCGCCGTGTGATGACCGTAAAGCCACGGTTTCGCGAACGGACGCATCATCAGTATCGAGCACCGGAAGAGCCGCATACCATTGGCGTACGTAGGTACGACCTTTGCGTTGCACACCTTCCGGCCGAGCAGCGAATATCTTTGAATCAGGCGTCAACGCCCCACGGTGGCGCTTGCGCCTAGAAACGCCTGCATCGAAGCGAGCGGATCCTTTGAGGATCGTCACCGCAGTCCCATTCACAAAGAACATCGGGATCGGATGTGGGTTGGGCGTGCGTGTGACGGCGAACCAGCGTTCATCGTCAACAATGCGTCGGTCGCCGCGCGGATCGTCGGCCGCGAAATCGCCGGGAAATTTGTCGCGCAACTTCGCATAGCAGAACGGATCGAGATCGCCTACAAGACGATCAATGGCCGCTTCATACACCGCACGACGCCCAACGGGATCACGCGATTCGACGGTTGGAAACGACACCTTGGCTCCGGCCGTGGCATGTTCAAGCTGTCCCAAGAACGATGTGACCTGCTGGGCGACTTCCTGACACACGCCATCACGTAGTGCTCTCGGAAGCTCCCGAAGACGCGAACCCGAGACGTAGGTCTGAAGGAGGCGTTGCATGCCGGTCTTCGCATCGATCAGGGACAGATGGTGCGTGCGCACCATGCCGTGTTTCGTTGTGCGCTCTTTCCATGCGCCCTGCGCGAGGCAGGACGATGCGATGAAGCGCTCCCCGGTGTCGGGACGGCATTCGACGAAGCGATAGGCGTTTGTGAACGGGAGTCGCGCGCCTGTCTTTGTATCGAACTTTTGCTGCGCCAGGAGTCGGCGGATATTTCCAGCATGCTCCGACGTGACCACGAAACGCAGCATGGCACATGCGAGTTTTGATGGATCATCTTCTTCCATCGTCACCTCGAGACCACTGCGCACGGCGTCGAGAAGTTCGCGCATGGCTTCAGACACATGGACAGACAACTGCTCGAGTACGCGGAGCTTCCATGCGGAAGGATCATGCAACTTCGCTTCGACAACGAGGAACGCTTGATCGTCCGCGTCAACTGCGGCAGCGACCTGCCACCAGCGACTCACGACGCCACCTCCTGCGAGACATTCGCGGGGAAGAGACGAAGCGACGCGGCAAGTGTCAGCGCGCGTGCGTAATCGAGCGACGCAAGCTTCTGCCAGGCCTTAGCGCGTTGTTCGAACAGCTCACGAAAGCCGCGGCGTGCATGGCTGTCCGCGAAGGCGATCTTGAGATGAGTTCCGCGATCGCGCAATTGGCGGTCCACCGAACGGATCATAGCCTCGAGCGATGTAGGATCTGGCGGCAGCGTTCGGCGCGTAGCCGACCGCGGTCGCTTGGTCTTCTTGACCATTGTGACCTCTGTTTGTAAAGAGCCGGCCGCCGCTCATGCGACGGTCATCCCGCAGTGGGACATTGAAACCTATCACAAAACGCTCGTCGCGTCAAGGCATCGTTTCATCACCCGCAGGTTCAAGATAAAAACGGTCTTCGAGCGAAATGTCCTCTACGTGATTTTTCGCTACATTGAGAGGAATTTCTGGCGCAATAAATTGCGCCCCTACATCTTCATTGCGACGCCCGACCTGCCTGCCAGCAGGCACGGCGCCCGACCTGTCTGCCGACAGGCACGGCGCCCGACGTGCGGGACTCTCCCCCGCCATCGCCTCAAACTGATCCAATGGCAACAGGACGAACGGCTCGCGGCCAGAGGAGTCAGTCACGATCACTGGAACGCCCATCTTTCGGGCAGATTCAAATACGCGTTGCATGGACATATCAGGATAATCTCAACACAGACGCGCAGGGGAGGCAAGAGAAACAACGATCAGCATCAAAAACAACTTCTTGCCATTGTTCTTACACAAAACCCGCCTCGCGGCGGGGTTTTGTTTTTGGTCACCTGGCACAGATTCCAGACTTGGTATGTTGAAATACTAACACGTATATTCTCATTCGTCAAATCCAATCATTTTTCCGAGCCGACGAGGGGCATCGTCCCGATGCTCGCATTCAGGAAACGCGAGATCGGGATGCCGACTTTACGTCGGCAAACCCACGACTCAATTCGATCCTGCCACCAGGCCGCCGGCCCGTACTTCCACCGCTGCCAATCATTTGTCGCTCTGTCAAGGTGGGTTTATGCGCGCTGGCATCCAGAATCTCAATCAACACAGGAGAATCATCTTTAGTGAAATGAACCCGACATTCCCCAGCTCTTGCGCGGAGTAAATCTGTTTGCCGGACAACTCCCATGTCAAAACATCCGCTTCTGGCTCATAGCGAATTTTTGGTTGTGTGGTTTTACTTTTTTTCATATTTTTTTCGTCTTCCGGGGTGAAAACGATCATGTATTGATTTTAACATGCAGAACGGATACATACGTTATTTCAACTCCTGAAACCGACGACTCTGCACATCAAACTCGAACGGTCCCTCTCCTTTACTAACCTGTCCAAAAAAATTCGCAGAGAGGTAAAAAACGGGATTACCTTTTTTGCTTCTCTGAAACTCCTCGTCAAGACACGATCCTCGTTCCTCGGCATCCTTTTTGTATTTGAGCAGGATTGGGTCTGAGAAAACATCTGCAAGCATGATCTCGCTTTTGGTTGGTGTGATGCGAGTCAAAGAGTTGGATTTAGACCCACTGCCATTAAAAGCACACGTGAGATTAAACCTCTCTTTTGACGTCACGATTTTTTGTTTCCTTGCATCAATCAAAACCAATTTTCCATCTGGCAATCGCAACGACACAACAAAATACTCCGGGTCATACGCTTGAAAGGTAAAAAAGGGATTCATTGGTGGATATCCGATGTCTTGGATTCCTGAATAGTAGTGAGGCGGACATTTGACACGTGTTGGAGCAAATGAATGTAAGTTATCTGCGACTTTGATACCGATCATTTCTGTATAAACAGTGGCGTCCTTTTAGAGGACCCTAGAGCCGTGCACGTATCTTTAAATACAAGCTCGACGGGAAAATTGAGTTCGCTATTATCAGCATAGGTTCGAAAAACGGCTTTCGACTGCTCTGGTTCTTCGTCAGAAACAAGTAGCAATTCTCCATATATTGAATACACGTAACGATACTGCGTCCGCGGAAGATCTTCTGCCTTATAATGATTCAAAATAATGGTTGTACCTTTTTTTTCAAGCGTCACCTCATCATGCTCAGAAGACGTATCTATCGTTCTGATATGCCTTGCGCCTTCCACAACACCTTCTTCCCTGCCTCGACCATATAACCATAAGACATGCGCCGTATGCTGACTCGACAGGGATTTTTTCGAAATCAGCAATGCGCTTCTTTCACGATCTAAATCATACCCGGTGGCAGTAATCTGTTCTGCTCCATCCTCTATGCGATGATACGCACGTTCCACGGAGAGAGACGGGCTCACGTTCCATGACGACGGCATCCGACTCGGAGACAATACGATCGTTGCTGATGCATACAGCACATACAACATATACGCCATCGAGGTGACGGCCAAACTCAAAAACAACAGGACAACGATGAGCGTAATTGATTTTTTGTCGGGCATTTTTATGCGTGTGCAAACGCACGTTGTCGCACGGCGGGTGACTCTTTTTCCATGAGACATTTTGCTTTTGAAAGAAACATACTTGCTTCAAGAATTTCAACTAAAACTGGCTGATCATCTTTTGTCACATGAACAACAACATTCCCCATTTCTTGCGCGGAGTAAATCTGTTTGCCTGACAACTCCCATGTCAAAACATCCGCCTCTGGTTCATAGCGAATTTTTGGTTGTGTGGTTTTACTTTTTTTCATATTTTTTTCGTCTTCCGGGGTGAAAACGATCATGTATTGATTTTAACATGCAGAACGGATACATACGTTATTTCAACTCCTGAAACCGACGACTCTGCACATCAAACTCGAACGGTCCCTCTGCTTTACTGACCCATCCCTCAAAATTTGCAGAGAGATAAAAGACGGGATTACCTTTTTTACTTCTCTGAAATTCTTCGTCAAGGCACAATCTTCGTTCGTCTTTGAATTTGAGCAGGATTGGATCTGAGAAAACATCCGCAAGAAGGGTCTCGGTTTTGGTTGGTGTGATTCGAGTCAAGGAGTTGGTTTTAGATCCACTGCCGTGAAAGGCACAGGTGAGTTCAAACCTCTCTTTTGACGTCACGAGTTTTTGTTTTCGTGCATCAATCAAAACCGATTTTCCATTTGGCAGTCGCAACGACACGACAAAATACTCCGGATCATAGGATTGAAAAGTAAAAAAGGGACGCATAGGCGGATATCCAATGTCTTGGCTTCCGAAATAATATTGAGGCGGACATTTAACGCGTGTTGGAGCAAATGAATGTAAATCACCTGCGATTTTGATGCCGATCATTTCTGTATCAACAGAAGCGTCCTTTGCGGAATACCGGCCCGCGCAACTTTTGGATACAAGCTCGACGGGAAAATTGCGTTCGCTATTATCAGAATAGATTCGAAAAACGGCTTTCGACTGCTCTGGTTCTTCGTCAGAGATGAACACGGGATGATCGTACTGAAGCGCACCATACCAAAACATGTCTTGATTATGCCAGGCGGATGAATAGACGTAACGATGATGCGTGATTGGATTTGGGCAGCCTGCATTTTCATAATGCAGAATGGCCATCGAGCCATTTTTTTCAAGTGTTACCTCCTCACAATCGTGCCCCGTATTTATTGTTTTGACAAGCCCGGAACTCTTAATGGCTCCTTTATCGTCTCGATGGATCATCCATAATGCATGTGCCCTATTCCTGTCTGATTCTGACTGTTCGGAAATCAACAACGCAATTTTTCCATGGCCAAAATCAGCGCCGCTGATAATTTTTTCTCGATGTACGATAAAATCGTACGCACGTTGTAAGGACTCAGGTGCAGTGGAAGACCACGTTTTAAGCTCAGTGGATGAAGGCGCGATCCACGCTGGGATTTGACGCGGGCCGACATCTTGCTTCGTCTCAATGAATTCTCCCATTGTTTTCTGTTGAGACCTATTTGACGTAACGGTAAACGTCAACATCAAAAGCAAGACGACGACGAGCGCAATGGATTTTTTGTCGGGCATGAATTGGTTTATCATACAACCAACCGTATTTTTATCTCGTCTTCTCCTTTGACCGTCCTTCCACGATCCCCGCTTGGATGTTCTGCGGGGTTTCAGCGTAATGCGCAAACTCCATCGAGTAAGACGCGCGGCCTTGTGTCATGGAGCGGAGCGACGTGGCATAGCCGAACATCTCGGCGAGCGGCACGAACGCGTCAATGATCTTCGCGCCCGCGCGCTCCGACATCTCATTCACCTGCCCGCGTTTCGAGTTCAAATCGCCGATCACGTCTCCCATATATACCTCTGGCGTCACGACTTCCACTTTCATGATGGGTTCGAGGATCGCGATGCCGCCTTTCCGACACGCATCTTGAAACGCCATGGATGCGGCGATTTTGAACGCGGCTTCGGACGAGTCCACTTCGTGATACGAACCGTCAAACACCGTCGCTTTGATGTCCACGACCGGGTACCCGGCAACAATGCCGCGCGTTAGGGCTTCTTGAATTCCTTTGTTGATCGGTGTGATGTACTCGCGCGGAATGACGCCGCCCTTGATCTCATCCACGAATTCGTATCCTTTGCCGCGTTCCTGCGGTTCGACTTTAAGCCAACAATGGCCGTACTGCCCCCGCCCGCCGGACTGACGGATGAACTTTCCCTCACCTTCAGCCGCCTTTTTCAACGCTTCCTTGTACGACACTTGCGGCTTGCCAACGTTCGCTTCGACTTTGAACTCGCGCTTCATGCGGTCCACAATAATTTCAAGATGCAACTCGCCCATCCCAGCGATGAGCGTCTGCAACGTTTCTTCATCCGTGCGCACGCGGAATGATGGATCTTCTTCAGCGAGTTTTTGCAGCGCCACGCCCATCTTTTCTTGGTCCGCTTTTGTCTTTGGTTCGATCGCAATTTCGATCACCGGTTCTGGGATCGTGATGGATTCGAGAATGATCGGATGGTTTTCGTCGCAAATCGTGTGTCCCGTGAACGTAGCTTTGAGACCGACGGCGGCCGCGATTTCACCCGCGTACACATGATCAACGTCTTCGCGCGCGTTCGAGTGCATGCGCACGATGCGGCTGATGCGCTCACGCTCGCCAGTCGTCGTATTCAGGACGTAGGATCCGGATGAGAGATTGCCTGAATAGACGCGAAAAAAAACGAGCTTCCCGACAAATGGATCGGTCATCACCTTAAATGCGAGCGCGGCGAACGGTTCGGCATCATCCGCGCTGCGTTCGATGATTTTTTCCGGATCTTCCGGATCATAGCCTTTGACCGGCGGTATCTCGAGAGGCGATGGGAGATAATAGGTGACGGCGTCGAGCAAAAATTGTACGCCTTTGTTCTTCAGCGCCGAACCGCACAGGATCGGAAATAATTCTTGTTTGATCACGGCTCTCCGAAGTGCGGCGCGAATTTCATCAATCGTGAGTTCTTGCCCGCCAAGATATTTGTTCATCAAATTCTCATCCGTTTCCGCAAGCGCTTCGAGAAATTCGTTGCGCGCGGTCTTTGCGGCTTCAAGCATACTCGCGGGGACGTCGCTTTCCTCGATCTCTTG
>CAYHYU010000029.1:8041-10246 GCA_964360885.1 uncultured Gammaproteobacteria bacterium
TTTCTTCGACCGTGAGCTCCTGCCCGGCGAGATATCTATTCATCAAACTCTCATCCGTCTCCGCGAGCGCTTCGAGAAATTCGTTGCGCGCGGCCTTTGCGGCTTCAAGCATACTCGCGGGGACGTCGCTTTCCTCGATCTCTTGGCCCATCTCATCCTTGTACATCTCCGCCTTCATGGTAATGAGATCAACGATGCCGCTGAAGTTCGCCTCCGTGCCGATCGGGAGTTGGATGGGATGTGCGTGCTTATTCAAGCGCGTGCGGATGGATTCGACGTCCTTTTTGAAATCCGCGCCCATGCGGTCAAGTTTATTCACGAAGCAAATGCGCGGGACTTCGTATTTATCCGCTTGGCGCCACACCGTCTCCGATTGCGGCTCAACGCCAGCGACACCGTCGAAGACGACCGCCGCGCCGTCCAAAACGCGCAAAGACCGTTGGACTTCGATCGTGAAATCAATGTGCCCCGGCGTGTCAATGAGATTGAGACGGTGGCCTTTCCAAAAACAGGTCGTCGCGGCCGCCGTGATGGTGATGCCGCGCTCGCGCTCCTGTTCCATCCAGTCCATCGTGGCCTCGCCTTCGTGCACTTCGCCGATCTTGTGCTTGCGGCCGGTGTAAAACAACACGCGCTCGGAAACGGTCGTCTTGCCGGCGTCAATGTGGGCGATGATCCCGAAGTTACGGGTGTCTTTGAGAGAGTACTCACGAGGCATAAGGGTGGTCTACGAAATGAGGAGTGGTCTACGAATTACGAATAGATACGAATTTACGAATCAGGGGATGTCAGGTCGTCTCGAATATTTACGAGACGTCGGAATTTGACGCCTTGAGAGGTGAAATTCGCGAGAAGAGCCAATTTGCAGCCTGTCGCTTTCAAATACGCCACGACTTGGTCCAGATTTGCCCGCTTGAATCGATCGCCTTGCTTCAATTCCAGGACTACTTTACCTTCGATCAAAAAGTCAAGAATATAATCCCCAACCTTTTCTCCATCGAAACGAATATCGAAAGGAACTTGTTCCACGAAAGAAAGTTTTCGCTGATGCAAGGCCTTGGCGACCGCGCGTTGATAGACGCGTTCAAGATGCCCAGAACCAATCTCATTTGCAACATCGAAGAGGGCACCGACAATCTGATAACTGAGTTCAGGATAAACGATGTCCTTCCTCACGACAGTTCCCGGATCGTCCTCAACCTCTTCCATAATATTCGTATATTCGTATGTTCCATTCGTACATTCGTAGACCTCATCGAGCAAAATGCGCGAATGCTCGATTCGCTTCGGCCATGCGCTGGACGTCTTGCTTTTTCTTGACGGCGTCGCCCGTGTTTTCTGCGGCGGCCATGAGTTCTGTCGCAAGTTTTTGCGCCATGGGCTTTCCCTTTTTGCCGCGCGCGGCCGTGAGGATCCAACGAAACGCTAGCTGCGTGCGTCGTTCGGCGCGTACCTGCATCGGAATCTGGTAGTTTGCGCCTCCGACGCGCTTTGATTTTACTTCAAGCAGAGGCGAGACGTTGTTCATCGCTTCACCGAACACATCGATCGGCGGCTTTTTTGTTTTTTCTTCGATCAAATCAAACGCACCGTACACGATTCTTTGCGCCGTGGACTTTTTGCCGTCTTTCATCACGGAGTTAATAAGCTTCGCGACAAGTGGCGACGCGTATTTTGGATCGGACAAAATTTTTCGTTTTGGTGCTTGTTTGCCTCTCATACAATTTATTTCTTCCCTTCCTTCGGCCGTTTCGCGCCATAGATAGATCGGCTGCGCCGGCGATTCGCCACGCCCTGCGCATCATACACGCCGCGTACGATATGGTAGCGCACGCCCGGAAGGTCTTTCACGCGTCCGCCGCGAATCATGACAATCGAGTGCTCTTGCAGGTTATGCCCTTCGCCCGGAATGTATGCGGAAACCTCGGTGCCGTTCGAAAGGCGCACGCGCGCGATTTTCCGAATGGCCGAATTCGGCTTCTTCGGCGTCATCGTCGTCACTTTCGTGCAGACGCCGCGAAGAAACGGCGCGCCGCGCCGAAGCAACGTACGCACTCGGTGGAGCGTATCCTGCCGATACTGCATGGCGGGCGATTGTGACTTCTTTGCGGTCGTTCGCCGGCATCCTTTCAAAAGTTGGTTGATTGTGGGCATGATTTTTCGTGCGCGAAATATAGCAATGAATCATACGATGCGTCAAGAGCG
>CAYHYU010000030.1:0-9957 GCA_964360885.1 uncultured Gammaproteobacteria bacterium
GCCGGACTCACATCGAGATCATGCGATTCGACGAAGCACCGCGAACCAACCGGTTCTCCGGTTTCGATCACGTCCTCAACCACGAAGGTGAGCAGTTGTTTGTGACGGCTATCCATGAGCTAGCACTCACATGGAAAGAGTGCTAGCTGGCAGCATACTAGAGCATAAAAATGGTGTCAAGAGAGGGGACGTGCTCCTCACTCATATCTCAACGCATCTATGGGATTTTGATGCGCAGCGCGGCGGGCTGGAAAATATCCAAAAATGACGCCGATCGCTGCGGAGACGCAAAAGCCGATCGCCGCGCCCGGCCACGGAATTGCGAACGTCCATCCGCTTTGAAATTGTAGGATAATCTGAATAGCTCCCCATGCGAGAATAATCCCAAGCACGATGCCGACGAGGCCAGCCGTTGCCGTGAGCAAAATAGCTTCGGAGAGAAATTGTCCCAGAATATCCCCGGTTCGCGCGCCGACCGCTTTGCGCAAACCGATCTCGCGCGTCCGCTCCGTCACCGTCACATACGTAATGTTCATGATGCCGATTCCGGCAACGACGAGCGAGATGGATGCGATGGATCCGAGAAGGATTTGAAGAATGGATCCAATCGTATCCGCATTTTTGATCGCGTCTTCTTGGCTCGCCACGCGAAAATCATCTTTCGCAAGATCTCCGTCCGGGTTCTCAATGTTGTGCGTCTCGCGCAACGCCGTACGCACAAGATTTTTCGCTTCCTCGGGACGGACGTTCCCGGTTTTAATGGCCAAAAAATTCAGACGCTCTTTGTGATACAGGTCCAAGGACGTCGTGAACGGGACGGTGATCTGTTCATCCGCATCGGCAAAAAAACGCGTTCCGGCCGATCCGAGAACTCCGATGACGCGGAACGGCTGCTTTGAAACTTTCACGATGCGACCAATCGGATTTTCTTCGCCGAACAACTTGACGGCGATTTTTGAGCCAAGGACCACGACGCGCGCGTGGCTTTCGATATCTTCCGTGGACACCGCGCGCCCTCTCGTCACCACCTCGTTAAATACCGTGACTTCATCCGGCGCGGAACCGGAAACCTGCGTCAGCACATCCGTCCCCCCGAACGATACAAGGTCGCGCGTGATGATCGTCGCATTGACGGACGTTGGCCACGAGAGCCCCTTGAGCTTTTTGTAATCTTTCACCGTCAACGTTTGCTTCGTGAGGAGCGATGGCGGGCCTCCACGCGTTTCGTCGCCGCGCCCGTTCGCGATGAACACAAGATCGCTGCCAAAGGACGCGACTTGGGACAGCAGGTACCGCTCGGCAGCCTGACCGACCGAGATCATGAGGATCACGGATGCGACGCTGATGATGATCCCGAGCATGGTCAGCGCGGTCCGGCCATTGTTGCTTACAAGCGCGTTGAACGAGAGCGGAAGAAGGTCGTGGAGGCGCATACGTCATTCAAACCGAAGCGCGTCAATGGGATGGAGGACAGACGCTTTTCGTGCCGGGAAATAGCCGAACACGATGCCGATCGCCGCAGAAACGGTGAGCCCAAGCACGATGCCGGTCGTCGAAACGACAAATGTCCACCCCGGTTGCAGGGTGCTGATGATCCGGATCCCGATCCACGACAACGCGATGCCGAGAAGCGTACCGATCATCCCACCCACGAGCGTCTGGATCACAGCTTCCGCAAGAAATTGTCCAAGAATATCCCTCCGATGCGCGCCAATGGCCTTGCGCAAACCGATCTCTTTTATGCGTTCAGTGACCGAGACGTACATGATATTCATGATGCCGATTCCACCGACGAGAAGCGAAATTGCGGCGATGGACGCGAGCAGGATCTGCAAGATGTTGGTGATGCTGCTCACGCTCCGTAGCAAGTCTTCTTGCGTGTGGATGTGAAAATCGTCTTTTGTGAGGTCGTTCGTCGGATTGTCGAGATTGTGACGCTCGCGCAGGAGGATGCGGATGCGATCTTTTGCGTCGTTCATGCCGAGCGACGTTTTGAGGCTGATCATCGTGACGTCATTTTTGTGATATAAATCCAGAGCTGACGTGACCGGCATGTAGATTTGCCTATCCACGTTTTGAAAGGCTTTTGTTCCGGCCTTTTCCATCACGCCGATGATGCGAAACGGAACGCCATTCACTTTGATCATTTTTCCAATTGAATCATCAGAGCCAAACGCAAGATTCGCGATCTCGTCCCCGATGACCGCCTCATGCGCGCGTCCATCTATCGTGGAGAGCGACAGAAACGATCCAACGCGCGGCGCGATATCGTTCAAACGAATTTCGTCTGGCATGGTGCCGACGATGTGGACGTTCATCGTGACGCCATTCGCCGTCAGCCGATCATCTTGAAGTAATCTTCCCGTGATCAGCGAAACCCAGGGCATGGACTGGAGTTTTTTTACGTCTTTCATCGTGAGACTTTCTTTCACAAAGAGCGTCGGTTGTGACGCGTCATGGTCCCCGCCGTTTGCGATGAAGAGCGTGTCAGAGCCAAACGCGGAAATTTGAGACAGGATGTACCTCCCGGCCGCTTCGCCGATCGTGAGCATGAGAATGACGGACAGGATGCCGATGACGATCCCAAGCATCGTCAATGCGGATCTCCCTTTGGTGCGTGAGAGGCTCTGCAGGGAACTCGCGATCAGATCGCGGAACGTCATACAATACATCCATCTTTCATACGCAAAATTCGCTGCGCGTGCTGGGATGTGTAGGTTTCGTGTGTGACAAGGATGATGGTGTGCCCGTGATCCACGTTCAGACGCTCGAGCAGTTCCATGACCTGCAAGCCGGATTTAGAATCAAGATTACCCGTCGGTTCGTCGGCAAAAATGACGGACGGCGTGCGGATCAACGCGCGTGCGATCGCAACGCGTTGCCGCTCCCCGCCGGAAAGCTGGTTCGAAAGATTTTGTATGCGGTGAGCGATGCCCACGGACTCGATCGCGTTTTTTGCGAGTGTATCCCGCAGCGACATCGGAATGTTTGAATAGAGAAGCGGCAGCTTGACGTTCTCAAGCACGCTCGTCTTCGGCAATAGGTTGAATGCTTGAAAAATGAACCCGACTTTTTCGCCGCGCATCCGCGCGAGATCGTCTTCGTCGAGCGTGGAAACATCCTGCCCCTCAAAAAAGTATTTTCCGGATGTGAGGCCGTCGAGAAACCCGAGAATATGCATGAGCGTTGATTTTCCGGAGCCGGACGGACCCATGATCGCGACGAATTCCCCTTTTTGGATCGTGAAATTTACCCCATGCAGCACCGGAGTGACAATGCCGTCGTTTTCGTACTGTTTTTTCAGGTCAACGACCCGAATGACATCCGTCATGTTATGGTTTTGACGAGCCAGGGTTTTTCGCGTCACTCACAATCACTCGCTGCCCCTCTGACAAGCCGCTCGTGACTTCCACTCTGCCTTCATCCCCCTTCAACCCAAGCTCGACCGACTGTTCCCTCGCGACGCCGTTCTCAAGAACGCGCACGGTTTTTCGTTTTCCATTCGAACTCGTCCGAACGGCGCGAAGCGGGATGACGAGCACGTTCTGTCGCTCTCCTGTCTTGATCGTGACATTCGCGGTCATACCCGGCTTTACGTCCTTTCCAGCCGGTTTGACTTCCACGCTGATTTGGTAGTAAACGGCATCCTGGATGCGTGTTTCCGCCGGATGCTTCGCCGCGACGATCCCATGGAACTGTATGTCATCGCCGTAGGCATCGAGCGTGATCGAAGCCGTTTGTCCAACCGCGACACGTGAGATATCCGCTTCCGAAACCTGCGCTTCTATCGTATATGTCTCCGTTCCGATCATTCTGATCGTGACTGCATTTTGCGCGATCTGTTCACCGACGGACGGAATGACTTCTGCGATCGTTCCGGTGGCAGATGCGATGATCTGGACGTTTTGAAGGTCATTTCGCGCCTTTTCATACGCGACAGCCGCCTGCTGAATGGCGGTGCGTAACGGAGCAATATCCACGTCGCGCAGAGGAGATTTTTTCAGATCAAGCGCGGCGTGCGCGGAATCAAGCGACGCTTTTTGAATGAGAATCGTCGCTTCCGCCGTACGACTCTGGACATCCCTGTTTGTTTTTGCCGAATCAACGGAGCTCCGCGCGGTCTCGACGGCATCCTGCAGGCTTTGAAGCGTCTGTGTTTTTATGAGCTCCACGTTTTTGATGCTTTGCAACACGCCAAGGACGTTTGTGCTCTGCGTCGAAACGTTCGTTCGATCCGCATCGATCACCGTCTTCTTCGCGGCAAGATCAATGGACGTGAAGGATGCATTCGTGAGGGATGCGGCAAGGACGCGTTGTACGTCCGTGAGATACGTTTGCACACGGGTGATGGCCGTCTGGATCTTTCGCGTTGCGGTCTGAATCTCATCTGTACTCGAATTCGTATCGAGCGCATTCACCAGCGTGTCCGCAATCAATTTTGCGTCTTTGGCGACGCGGTAGGATGATTTTGCGCGATCAAAAGATCCGGCATCGAGAAAACCGAGCAGATTGACGTAGGCTTGGTTTGCCGCCGTATTGTCCACGCCGGAAATTTGATCGCCATCCGTCAATCCCGTGTTCAATGACCCGAGAGCCGTGAGGAGCGTCGTGCGTGCGGAATCGTAGGCATTCTGGACGTTTTGATTGACGATGGCATTTTGGTTTGTGAGATTATTTTGGGCCGTTTGAAGCGCGATGTCCGCGCTTTTCAGTGCTTCTTGCGTCGTTCGTTTGCTTGATTCAAGATCCGTAACAGCTTTTGCATGTGATGCCCACGCCTGTTCGACAGCGGCTTTTGCCACGCGAATCGTCTCGTGCGTTTCCCCCGCAAGCTTCACCGTGAGGTTCGCTTGTGCGGCGGCAAGCGCCACGCTCGCGGACCGTTCCGCGAACACCGCGTCATCCGCTTTCAGTTCCGCAAGAATATCCCCTGCCTTCACGACGTCTCCTACCTTCACGCTGATGTTTCGGATGGTCCCGGTGTTTTTGAACGCCAAATCAATCCGCGCGGCGGGCTTCAGTTGTCCGGTTACTTCGACGGTTTGGGCCAGATCACGGCGTTCGACTGGAACCGTCTCATACGAGGGTTGATGGGATTTTGATCGTGAATACGAAACCCATCCAATCCCGATGAGCATTCCTGTCAAGATGACATAGAAACTTTTTGTGAAAAAAAATCTTGGGATGTGCATACGCATTGTCTATGGATGTATCAGCGCCTGCGCTTGACACATCGTTGGAATAAATTGCCTTTTTCTTCAAAATTTTTCCACAGCGAATAACTTGGCGATGCTGTGGACAAAAGACAAATGTGTCCCTCGGGAGTATGCCGAAAGGCAAAGGATACGGCCTCTTTCATGCTTTTTGTCTTCAAAATATTCAAACCTCGACGTGAACTCAAGATACGATGCCCGCTTGTGGGGAATAAGACAATATTGTGAATGTGTTGTTTTCTCAGCGTCTTTTCGAGTTTACGAAAGTCGTAGCCGCGATCCTCCCCGCCGAGAAAAATTGTCCCGATATGTTTCAGTGTCTTGATGGCCTCAATGGTTGATTCTGGGGTCGTAGAAATCGCGTCGTCATAAAATTGTATTCCCTTGTATGTCCCAACATATTCTAAACGATGCGGGAGCGGTTTGAAGTTCTTGATCCCTTTCCGTATGGCCGAATCGGAAACGTGGAGAAGCCGAACGACGGCAATCGCGGCTTGGATATTCTTGAGATTATGCATCCCCCGCAGAGGGATCTCATTTTTTTTGAGCGGAATTTTTTCCGTAAAGGGCGGCTGGATCGCAAAATTTCCGGATTTTTGAAATTGAAAAATATTTTTTTTCGCTTCATAATACCTTTGAATCCCGCCGTGATAATCCATGTGCTCGGGAAAGAGATTCAAGAGCAGAGCAATATCCGGAGAATATTCGATATCTTCCAACATATAACTGGAAAGCTCGATCACAAAAATTTCTTCGGGATCAACGCGTGTGAGCAGAACTTCCAACATCGGATTTCCAATATTGCCGATCAAGCGGACTTTTTTGCCAGCGGCTTTCAGCATGGCAGAGATGAGGCTCGCGGTCGTGCTTTTCCCCTTGCTCCCCGTGACGCCGATGGTAAAATTTTTGTTTCGTGAAAAAAAAATATTCGTTGCGGTCACATACGGTATGGTGACGTTCGTTTTTGGGATTCCGGGAGTTTTGATCGCTAGATCAAAATCCTGCTGTCGTTCAAGATAATTTTTCTGCCTGTTCTGATCTAAAATACCAATTTTGAGCGATGGATAGTTTTTCTGGATATATTTTTTTGTCACTTTCCCCTCCTTGCCATACCCTAGTATACACACGTTTTGTATCCCAAGAAAGCGGAACGGCGTTGGCAACGTCAGCGCAGGAACCGTCTTAAAAACACGTTGGATTCGTTTTTGCGGATTTTTTATTTTTGGCAGAAAGGTCTTGATGACAACGTCATTCTTCCATTTTTTTGAAGCGAGAAAAAGAGCTGCTTGAGATTCTTCAAATGTGCCCACGCAATCAAACGGCTTCCGTTTTCCAAATCCGAGCACATCTTGAAAAAGCGGAACGAGCGCAGTTTCCGCAAAGAGGTTTTTATGAAAAATGCCGAGAAGTTCTTTTTTCTTCAAAAATGAGGCAAGGATCAAAAAGACAAAAACGCATTTCGAACATTCTCCGCACCAGAAAGAATGTGATCGTTCTTGAAAAACAGTGAAGCTCCGATTACAGCTTGAAAATAATGGAAAGTATTTTTTGTGTTGAGCGAACAGTTGCGCAATTCTGATTTCATACAACGGGCGTAGGAGCGAAAAATATGTGCTGTCTGGGGTCATGAATTTTCTCACATACGCTTGGAACAGCGCTTCAAATTCAGCGGATTTACTCCACTGGTGGTTGATCATTTCACCTCGATAACGAAGATTCCCGAAGTTACTGCTCTGTTCATTTGCGACGATGACATATCTGTATTCGTACATCGCAGCCGCGAAAATCCCTAAAAATGCATACACGGCTGAAATGGGAATGTGGCCATTATAGGCCCCCTCGTGCGTTGCAAATATTTTTGGATCAAGTATTCTTTGAATTTTCAAAACGGGTTTTCCCATTTCCCGCATGACATGCTTGGAGATGGCATCCTCTCGTTGCGTTTCAACGTGGAAAGAGGCGGTATCAAAATTTTTCAACAGTTCGGCGGCAACGATTGAATCTTTTCCGCCCCCAATGCCGACAAGCGAGCGATCGCGAGTTTTTACCCGCACGGGAGATGGTCGCGTGTTTGTGTATGGAAATTTTGCCACGTGATTCGGGTCTCGTTTATTTCGATACAAAAATTCTCCCAGCCCTTTGCGATACACCGTATTCCAGAAATGAGCCTGTTCCCGTGAAAGCGGGATGGATGTTTTGATGTGACGCGGGCAGTACAGTTTGTAATAACTGACGCCAAGAATGAGGTGTAACGGTTCAAGAAATTTATCTACGATTTTTCGTTTCAGGCGTACTCGGACGTTGGGTAAGATGAGAGTTTCTGTAAATTCAAGAGGATCGCGATGAAAAAATTCAATCCGATAGTGAAAAGTTGCTTTTTTATGTTTGGCGTCGAACTGATAATCGCAAAAGCGAAAAATTTTTGCTTGAGGTTGCATAGGATGCCGTCACCGTTACAAGACGAAACATTATCACACAAACTTCCCCCGAAGTCGCGCCACGCGAACGAGAATCATCGCCGCCACGACTTGTTTCCACATCCAGCCATACTCGATGAGGCCTCTCCAGAATCCGACTTTTTGCATTTTGCGTCGGATTTTCAGGCCAGGAAGTTCGACGGTTCCATACCGAAGACGGCGCGATCGGCAATAATAGTTCAACGCGCTTTCCACCATAAATCCTTGAAGATATCTGTCGGGAATATCCTCGAACACTCGGCGCGCCATCGCCCGCTCGCCTCCGATGAGCGGCAGAAGCGCGGCGAGTTTCATTCCAAGCCATCCGCGATCGCGAATGCCAACGCACATCGCGAGTCGTCCGGCGAGTACAGGCGCAAGAATTTTTTTGAGATGTTCGACGGATAGCCCCTTCAGGTCCGCATCAAGAAAGAACAGAATCGGCGCATCCGTGTGAGAAACGCCGTGCATCAACGCCGCGCCTTTTCCGTGCTTCCATGGGAATTGGTGGACAAGCGACGCGCCAGCGGCTCGAGCGATTTCTCTGGTGCGGTCCGTTGAACCGTCGCTGATCACAATCACGTCGCGAAACAATGTTGACGTGACAAGCGTCTCGATGATCGGTCCGATCGTCGATTCCTCATTGTACGCGGCAACGATGGCGGCAACGGATCGGGCGTCGCCTGTCGTGTGGACGTTGTTCACGCGATTCATGGCGACGAACGATCCCGTGCGAGAAGCGATTGATACAACGCTTCGACGCGTTCAACCACGGAGTTCCACGAATAGAGCCGCTCGATCACTTCGCGCGCGCGTCGACCTCGTTCTTCGACGAGTTTCGGATCTGACACGACCCACTGGAGCGTCTCGCGAAGCGCATGCACGTCGCCGACTTTGTATGCGATGCCGGAATGATCGACAAGTTCGCGGTTCTCCGGAATGTCGCTCATAATGACAAGTTTGCCATGCGACATGGCTTCAAGAATCGCGATCGAGAGCCCCTCGATGCGCGATGGATGGATCATCGCATACGCGTTCGCAATCAATTGATCAAGTTCACGAGCCGATTGATGTCCAAGAAGCTGAACGCGGCTGTCGCGACTTGCGAGTTTTTGAAGTTTCTGATGATACACGTCATCGTTCATCGTCGCCGCGCCGATGATCGCAAGGCGCATTGTCGTGACGACGCCGTAGAACGCCTCGATGGCGTCCTCGATCGCCTTGAGCGGCATGAGCCGGGAAAGCGTGAAAAAATAGTTTCCGGACGTGAGGTTGAATCGCGGAAGAAGATTCGAGCCGGGATGCGGCTTCGGAATGTCCACGCCGCTCGGGATATACGTGAGGCGAGTCGCGCCGTACATCCGTTTCGCGAACAGCTGAAGCACATGCGATACGATGATCGTCGCATGCGGATAGGTCACCGCCGTCCATTCTCCGAATGCGAGGTACGCACGCGCGAACGTCCCCCATTTTTCGTGGAACCGGTCGCGGCTGTGAAACGTCACGACGACTTTGGAGCGCCAGTTGAACACGCGCGGAATCCACGCGAGCGTCGACGGACCGACCGCATGGTAGTGGATGATGTCCGCCCGTTGAAAGAGCACATGACAGGAAGCGAGAAACGTATGCGTGATCGCATCGAGATTTTTTCTTCGGATCGTTGGAAGCGTGATGATCCTGACGCCCTTCCACGACGTCAATCGTTGCGGATTTGCGTATGGCCGCGCGTAGACCGTTACCTGATGTCCTCGCGCCGCAAGACGCGCCGAAAGTTCTTCGACATGCGTCTCAATCCCTCCGCCCAGCGCTTCCGCCGCCGGAATTCCCTTGCACCCGATCATCGCGATGCGCAGCACTTGATGTTTCATGCGTGTTCATTTGATATCGTAGCGCACTCTCGCGTTCCTTGGAATTTTCTCGCATCCCATTGAACACAGATCCTTCTGCTGGTTCACATTTTTGGGTTCGGCGGGAATCGAACCCGCGACCGTTGGCTTAAAAGGCCACTGCTCTACCGACTGAGCTACGAACCCATGCGACAGAAGGGTACAAAAAATTTATGTATTGATCAAGTCAAGCCATCTTTCTGCCAAAGCCGTTCCATTATCCGTCGGGAGGAGGCGATGGAGCGTTGATCCCATGTGTGCGAGACGCTCCAGGTCTGGCAGAAGACCCTCGATCGTCGCACGCAACTCGTCGTGAAGATGCTCCGTCTGGCGCACGATCACAATCCCCTCTTTCAACGCTTCCGCGTTCGCTTCTTGGTGCGAGTTCGGGATCGGCACGAT
>CAYHYU010000031.1:0-9782 GCA_964360885.1 uncultured Gammaproteobacteria bacterium
TACGTCTGCGTCGTTTCCTCGCTCCAGCACGTCGCATCGCAAGCGTTTTTCAGAGCTTCCCATAAAAGTGACGACGGAATTTGAATAATGAAAACGCACCCGTACCACATAGTCGTCGAGGACGATTGTACGAAAAAGTATGGTTCAGAAAGAACTTTTCAACGGTACTCGCGCTTCGCGGACATGTTGTACAATCGCGATGTCAACTCCAAGTTTTCGTGCCGTGCGAGCTTCACGCGGAAGACCGCGACGGTCCCATGCGCCAACGAGCACCCCGAGATTTTTCAAAAAACGCACGCGCCGTTTCGTAAGAATGAGCAGTTGCGCTGCGATGCCCCATGGCTGTATGCGATCGATCTTCCGGCGAAACGCCTTGCCGCGAAACGGAAGCGGCCAGTTGCGAATGAGAAAAAGACGGCGAACATCCGGCACCTCCTGTACAAATCGAGATAAGATCGCGGGCTGAAAGGATGACACGATCGTCCGCTCGCGAAGCGCCACGCTTGTTTTGAGTTTCACAATGAGCGGTTCGACCGCATCCGCGTGTTTGAGTTCCATGTCAAAAAGCATGGATGCATGAATCGTTGACGTCACATCATGCAGTGAAGGAATTCGTCCGCCATGGCGAAGCGCGATCGATTGGAGTTCGGCGAGGGTGAGCTCCTCGACTCGGTGCGCATCGCCTGCGACGCGATGCAAATTTGCGTCATGGCACACGACAAGCTCGCCATCTTTCGAAACGCGCAGATCAAATTCAATGCCATCCGCGCCTTGATGCACCGCTTCTTGAAACGCCTCAAGCGTGTTTTCTGTCACGGTGTGGGAATGGATTCCGCGATGGGCGAACACGAGCATAGACAAAGCGTAGGGTAGACGAAGAATGGAAAAAGTGCTACATTCCTCGCGACCGAGAGTGTAATGAAAAAGGATGCGACCCGCCTGCTAACAACCTATCGGGTGTATCGGAATTGGCGGGCACGTGCGACGTATGGCGTGGTAGCCAAGTGGTAAGGCGGGGGTCTGCAAAACCCCTATGCGCGAGTTCAATTCTCGCCCACGCCTCCAATGCAAACGCCCCGATATACATCGGGGCGTTTTCGTCATTTTACGTATTCAGTGACGCGCATTCCACATTCGTCCATCCTTCCTCCCAATGCTTCTTGCCATCTCCATCGGAGATAACCTCAATCTTCACGCCGCGTTTCAATCCGAACTCTCGCGCATCGTCTTCAGATGCCATCCAGATATCCACGCGTTTTGAATAGCGCTCATTCATCCGATCCTCAACCACAAAAATCTTATCGCCAAACAGCTCCGACATACGAATCTTCGTGCCAATACGAAAGGCGTTTGATGCAACGACTCCTTCGCGCACGCAGGACCCTGAAGCCGTAATAAACGGCGAACTGTCCGTCTGATTCGGTTGCGAATTGTACGCGGTTGCGGTCGTGTGAAGCGTACGAAGCGCCGGAGGATTCTTGCCCTTTGATGCGGGGAGCGTGCCGTCGAACGAAGGCAGAACGCGAACATCGCGCTCTTGCGTAGCCGGAGCGTTGAGAGAAACCACATCCGCTGCATGAGCCGCCGAAACATGGGAATTCGTCAGCACAAAAGCCATCACGAATATCGAGATGATTTGGCGTTGACGGAGTGTTATTCTCGAGGAATTTTGGAGTATCCACATAAAGAGTGTTCGTCTGATTCGGTCAGCCGAATCGGGTTCCCAAATCATGACCAAACATTAAACCATATTTGCCCGATTTTGTCAAGGGTAATATACTAAAATTGCCCTTACATAAGCGAAATTCTCACACTCATGAAACGACAAAAATGGACACGTGAACGGGTCAAAAAGGCAACGCTCGCCATAGCCATTTTGGGAGGAGGAATCCTCCTTGTGGGTGCCCTTGCCCTCACGATCGCGCTTGCATGGATGAGCCGCGACCTCCCGGATCCGAATACGCTCATGTCACGCGAGGTTCCGCAGACGACAAAAATCTACGACCGGACGGGCGAACACCTTCTCTACGAAATTCACGGGGAAGAAAATCGTACGCTCGTGCGGATCGCGGATCTTCCGCCATATGTGCTGCAGGCAGCCGTCGCCATCGAAGACAAGAATTTCTACACGCACCATGGCGTGGACTGGATCGGGATTCTCCGCGCATTCGTCAAAAGCGTCCTCTTGCACGAACGCGTACGAGGGACATCAACGCTGACGCAACAGTTCGTAAAAAATGCCATTCTGACGAACGAACGCTCCGTGACGCGCAAATTCAAAGAGCTTCTCGTTTCACTTCAACTCGAACGCGTGTACACGAAGGATCAAATTCTCCAGCTGTATCTGAACGAGATTCCGTACGGCTCGACGATCTACGGAATCGAATCCGCCGCGCGCAACTATTTCGGCAAAGCGGCACAGGACCTCACGCTCGACGAAGCCGCTCTTCTCGCGGCGCTTCCGCAAGCGCCGGATATCTACTCCCCCTACGGCACAGGATCCCGCGGGGATCATCGCGGCAAGCTCCTGGGTCGCCAGCGGTACATTCTCGATCAAATGGCGGCGCAAGGATACGTCACGAAGGAGCGGGCGGGAGAAGCAAAAAAAATCGAGACGCTCAAAAAAATCCTCCCAAAGAAATTTGGAAATATCTCTGCGCCGCATTTTGTGATGTATATTCGATCGCTGCTGATCGAGAGATACGGACAAAAAGTTGTCGAAGGAAAAGGATTGAGGGTGATCACGACGCTCGATTGGGACAAACAGCAGATCGCCGAGGAAGAAGTGAAAAGAGGCGTCGATGCGCGCGGAAAGTCCTATCATTTTTCGAATGCTGCGCTCGTCTCGATCGACCCGAAAACAGGCCAGGTGCTCGCCCTCGTAGGATCCAAGGATTTTTTTGACGACGCGCACGATGGCCAGGTGAACGTTGCGCTTCGTCCGCGACAGCCGGGTTCGTCTTTCAAACCAATCGTGTACGCCGCGGGCTTCATCAAGGGTTACACGCCGGAGATGACGCTCTGGGACGTAAACACGGTGTTCAAAACGGAGAGCAAAAACTATGAACCGAAGGATTATGATCTCAAAGAACGCGGTCCTGTTTCTGTCCGTCAGGCGCTTCAGGGATCATTGAACATTCCTGCCGTCAAAATGCTCTATCTCGTAGGCGTCAGCCGCGTGCTTGATTTTGCCGAAGCACTCGGCTATTCGACGTTCGGGGACCGAAGCCGTTTCGGACTTTCGCTCGTTTTAGGCGGCGGTGAGGTGAAGCTTCTCGACCACGCGAATAGCTATGCCGCGTTCGCGCACAACGGCGTCCAGATGCCGATTGCGACAATTCTCAAAGTCGAGGATGCGGAAGGAAAAACGCTCCAGGAATGGGCCGCGCCGCACGGCCATAATGTCATGGATCCAAACATCGCATACGTGATATCGAACATCCTGTCGGATAATGACGCGCGTGCGTACATCTTCGGCGCAAAAAATTATTTGACGCTTCCGGGCCGTCCTGCGGCAGTCAAAACGGGAACGACGAACAATTTTCATGATGCATGGGCGCTCGGCTACACGCCATCACTCGTCACAGGCGTGTGGGTTGGCAATAACGACAATGCGGAAATGAAAAAGGGCGCGGACGGTTCACAAATCGCAGCGCCTATTTGGCAGGGGTATATGAAGCGCGCGCTTCATAAAACACCTATCGAGTCGTTCCCTGCGCCGACGCCGACGCCCCGAGATTTCAAGCCCGTTCTTCTCGGCGGCGCGTATGAGGCGAAGATAAAAATCGACGCGGTATCAGGCAAGCGCGCCACGACGCTCACGCCGCCTGACGCCATTGTCGAAAAAACGTTCCGTGATGCGCATGAGATTCTTTTCTATCTTGACAAAGACGATCCGCACGGACCCGTGCCAGGGGATCCGACGCGTGATCCGCAATACGCAAACTGGGAGAGCGCGGTGCGGGAGTGGGTACAACGGACGAACTGGATCACAGCGACTTCGACGCCGCCATCGGAATTTGACGACGTACACACGACCGAAAACAAACCGATCGTGACGATCGGTTCACCAACACCGAATCAGGAATGGAAAAACCGCGCGCAAAGCGTGGCGGCCACTGTCATCGCGTCACGTCGCATCGCGCGGATGGAAGCATATTCCGAAGGAAATCTCCTTGGCGCGAAATTCTCGGAACCGTGGACAATCCCGATTCAATTCCCGAACGCGATCGACCGTGGATTCCATGATCTTGAAGTGATCGCGACGGACGATGTGGGGAATCGCGGAAACGCAACGGTCACGATCAACCTGAATGCGGACGCGGCATCGCTTTCGCTTGGAGTGATCGACCCCGCGACAGGGTCGCACATCGCTTCAGGAAAATTTCCGGTTGCAGTTATACTTCTCGTGACAGATCTCTCCAACGCCGCAAAGATCGATCTCTACATCCAAACGCCGGATGGCTCGACGCGGCTTCTCGTCTCCGAACTTGCGCCAAAGAAGAAGACCATGACCTTTCCTTGGGCCACAAGCCCTGGCCCGGGCACGTACGTGATCTTTCCAGTCCTTGTCGATACATCCGGCAATACCCATCCGGGAGAACGGACAACGATCATCGTGGAATAACAATCTCGAGAACGCGATCTCTCTTTCCTGCATCCTTGCGGATCTTGATGCGTGCCTGCGGAAATAATTCTTTCGCGAATTTTCTCACACGTTCTGCCTGCGGAGGATCACATTCGAGAAACGCGCGCGCGAAATGGATATCGAATGCGGCAAGTTGCCGTAAAAATTTTTCGAGAAGTTCCCTCCCGGTCTTTCCGGCGAAAAGCGCAGCACTGGGTTCATACTGTACGACATCCGGCGTTAATACGCTTCTATCTGATGCTGGCAGATACGGGAGATTGGCGACGATCGTGAGGGATATCGGCCGCATCGTTTGCAGTCGACGACGAACGTTCACGTCAAGCAGATTCGCCTTGAGGAACGTCACGCGGGTCGCATGATGTCTTCGCGTATTTCGTCGCGCGACGACGAGTGACTTTGCGCTCACGTCCGTGGCAAGAATCGTCGCGTGTGGAAGATGTTTCGCGATTGCGATTGCGACACAACCGGAGCCGGTTCCGACATCCCACACCACCTCTCTCTCCCCTCTTTTTTCATCAGAAGGAGAGGGAGACGTGAATCCCCTCTTCTGATTGGACAGGAGGGGGTTGGGGGTGGTCGCAAGCTCAACAAGCATTTCCGTTTCAGGTCTTGGGATCAAAACATCTCGTGTGACGCTGAACGACAACGCATAAAATTCCTTTTCGCCTGTGATATACGCGATGGGCATCCGTTTTTCGCGCAGCGTGATCAAGCGCTTGAAGCAGAGTGAGGCGAAAGTCGAAAGTTGAAAGTCGCCGTGCGCCAGGAGCCATGCACGGTCTGTGTTGAGCGCGTGCGCGAGCAAAATTTCGGCCTCAAGACGACCAAGATCGCGATCCACGACGCGGGTGATACGACGAGGATTCAAGCGTTTTGCAGCGATGGTGAGAGCGGTTTGAACGTTCATGATAGCACTATCGAGTATAGCTGGTTTACGGGGTCGGCGCTCCACTCTTGCCATCCTGGAATAGCCATGATAGAATCGCTCGCAACATGTCCGCATCACATCATATCTCCATTCGAGGCGCGCGGGTACATAACCTCAAAAACATTTCGCTTGATCTTCCGAGGAACAAACTCATCGTTCTGACGGGGCTCTCGGGTTCTGGCAAGTCGTCGCTTGCCTTCGACACGATCCACGCCGAGGGTCAGCGCCGTTACATGGAAAGCATGTCATCGTATGCGCGGCAATTTCTCGAACTGCAAGACAAGCCGGACGTAGACGAAATTCTCGGACTCTCTCCCACGATCGCGATCGACCAAAAATCTTCGTCGCACAACCCTCGGTCCACGGTAGGCACGGTCACGGAGGTCTACGATTTTTTTCGCCTGCTCTTTTCGCGCGCTGGCCGCGCGCACTGCCCAGCATGCGGACGTCCGGCCACGGAACAGACACAACGCGAGATCGCCGAAAAAATCCTCGCGATGACGCGGACGTCAAACGTCGTGCTTCTCGCGCCCATGGTGCGCGAACAAAGAGGCGAGCACAAAGTCGTGCTTCAGGCCGCTCACAACGCAAACTATGTGCAGGTGCGGTATGACGGGACGCTCGTCGACATCGATGAACTGCTCCACGTGCGCACAGACAAAGCCGCGCCGCACACGATTGAAGTTGTCGTGTTCAGAATGGAAAAAATGACGAACATGCCACTCGAAACGCTTCTCGAAACGCTCAAGCAGGCGCTTGATCTTGGAAACGGACTCGTGATCGCGCTCGACGAAGACACGATGAATGAAACGCTCTTCTCCGAATCGCTGTTCTGCGCGCCGTGCAACCTCTCGCTCCCGACGCTCGAGCCGCGGCTCTTCTCATTCAACTCGCCACATGGCGCATGTCCGGCCTGCACGGGACTCGGCACCAAGCTCGTCCTCGAGCGCGACCTCGTGATTCCGAACAAACGGCTTACGATCGCCCAGGGCGCAATTAAACCGTGGACACGCATCTCCGGCAATCAGAATTCGTATCTCAAGCTGCTCGAGGCCGTCGGCGCGGCGCGCGGATTTTCGATTCATGAAGAAGTTGGAAAACTTTCGACCGCGGCGATCAAAGCCCTCTTCGAAGGAACGGGCATCGACACGTACATGATCGATGGAAAAACGCACGCCTTTCCTGGCATTCTCGCGATGCTTGAAGAAAAATATCGTCAGACCGATTCCGACTATGTCCAAAAAGAGATCGAGGGATACATGCGTGTGCTCATCTGCCCCGACTGCAAGGGCAAACGCTTACGCAAAGAAGCTCTCATCGTAACGCTCGCGGGGAAGGGAATCGCGGATCTCGTCGGACTCTCGCTTGAGGACTGTTTCACATTTTTCAATGGATTGGGGGGGGGACCGGTCAAAGCCAAGCCCTCAAAAATCATTCGTCTCGCGGAAGAACCAAGACGAGATCCTCTCGGCTTCACGGAGCGCGAGCGGCTTGTCGTTGATCAAGTGTCGCACGAAGTGCGAAGACGTCTCACAAACCTCGTCGACGTCGGTCTTGGGTATCTCATGCTCGACCGGAGCGTCATGTCGCTCTCGGGCGGCGAGGCGCAACGTGTGCGGCTTGCTGCCCAACTCGGCTCCGAACTCTCGGGCGTGATTTACATCCTCGATGAGCCGTCGATTGGGCTTCACCAGTGCGACAACGAAAAGCTCATCTCGACGATGAAGCGGCTCCGCGACATCGGAAACACGGTCATCGTGGTCGAGCATGACGAAGCGGTGATGCAAACCGCGGACCACATCGTGGACATTGGCCCTGGCGCGGGAGAGTATGGAGGTGAAGTCGTCGCGCAGGGGACGCTCGCGGAGATCAAACGTCACTCGGAATCGCTCACGGGGCAGTACCTCATGGGCAAGAAACGAATCGAACTTCCGAAAACGCGCCGCAAGGGAAACGGGAAGTGTCTCACGATCCATGGTGCATCAGAATACAATCTCAAGCATGTAAATTTCAAACTCCCGCTCGGCAAGCTTGTCTGCGTCACAGGCGTGTCCGGCTCCGGCAAATCAACGCTCGTACTCGACATCCTCGGCCGTGCGCTCGCGGCGCATTTCTACAACGCCAAAGCTCTCCCGGGAAAACACAAGAAAATCGATGGGATCGACTATCTCGACAAAGTCGTCACCGTTGATCAGTCGCCCATCGGCCGCACGCCACGATCCAATCCCGCGACGTACACGGGCGTCTTCATGGCAATCCGCGATCTTTTCACAGAAATCCCGGAGGCGAAAATGCGAGGATACGACGCGGGAAAGTTCTCGTTCAACGTGAAGGGCGGCGGGAGATGCGAAACGTGCGCGGGCGAGGGATACATCCAAATCGAGATGCAATTTCTTCCGGATGTCTACGTCGAATGCACGGAATGCCGCGGAAAGAGATATAACAAAGAAGCGCTTGAAATCCACTGGCACGGAAAGACGATCGCCGACATTATCGACATGACGCTGGAGGAAGCGCGACGTTTTTTTGTCGATCAGCCGCTCATCTACGAAAAATTATCTGTGCTCCACGAAGTCGGACTCGGATATGTGCGTCTTGGCCAACCCGCGACGACACTGTCAGGCGGTGAAGCCCAACGTGTGAAACTCTCGACGGAGTTATCGCGCCGCGCAACAGGAAAGACGCTGTATATTCTCGACGAACCGACGACCGGACTCCACTTTGACGATATCAAGCGACTACTCGGCGTGTTGCAGGCGCTTGTTGATAAGGGGAATACCGTCCTCGTCATCGAACACAACCTTGATGTTGTGAAATCCGCGGATTGGGTGATCGACATGGGGCCTGTCGGCGGCGTGAAAGGAGGAGAAATCATCGCCGAAGGTACGCCCGAAGAAATCGCAAAAGTGAAACGGTCGCTCACGGGGCAGTATGTAAAGAAATATATCTAAGGTTCCTCTGCTCTGCTATCCTTCCTTGTATGAAGCATCTCTCTCTCCTCTTCTGCGGACTCGCATTCCCCGCTCTGGCTCTTGCCCAGTCATATTACTCCTCGTCATCTCCGGGAACGACCGATCCAACATTCTCACGTGTCACGGTGGAAAAGACAATGCTCAAGGCAGACGGCATCGACAACACACTCGTCACGGTGACGGTGAAGGATACGAATCTTGTTGCGCTTCAGGGCAAAAAAGTAACGCTCTCCTCTTCTCGCGGCGCTGCAGACCGCATTCGCACAGAAGGCGACACGACTGACCTCTTGGGCAAAGCGCGGTTCCGCGTGGACTCGCTCAAAAATGGCACAGCGACTTTTTCTGCAAAGGCGGACAACGTGACGATCGCCGAAACCATCGGCATGACATTCGAGAGAGGCCTCGCGATGTCGTTGAACGTCGGCGATCTCATCAAAATTCCGGACGACGGCGACGTCAAAACGCTTTCCGATACAGCGGTCTATTATTATGCGTCAAACGGAAGGCGATATGTCTTTCCGAATGAAAAAGTATTTTTTACGTGGTATTCAGATTTTTCAAAAGTGCGAATGATCCCGATCGATCAGATGTCGCTCATCCCTATTGGCGGAAACGTCACCTATCGCCCAGGATCACGACTTGTGAAATTCCAAACCGATTCAAAAACGTACATCATCACGAAGGGAGGCGTGCTTCGCTGGGCAAAGACGGAGGAGGTTGCGCGTGGATGGTTTGGCGCGAACTGGAATCAACACATAGACGACATTACCGAGGCGTTTTATATAAACTATACTTTTGGCACGCCGGTCGAAAACGCGCTTGATTTGGCGCTTGACATCATTCGATCAACCGCAACGTCGATCGACGTGGATAAAGGGCTCACATCGATATTTTCGTAAGAGATCTAGAAAAAGCAGAGGATCGTCACGTCAATTTTTTTCAACAAAAAATTTTGAGTGAGAGATTTTTCTGCTAAAATAAGAGAAAAAGAGTGATTTTTATTTGTCAAAAATTTTTGACTTCGTCGGCGTTCGAGTCATACGGAACCCCTCCATAAGTGCGTGTGCAGCGTCGTAGTCATTCTCTCCGGCCGATCTGATGGTGCAGGATACTTGAATTAGTCCGAACCCTTCGACTCCGCTCAGGACAGGCGCATTTCGCCATGAGCTTGTCGAAAGACGAGGAAGTCCCCCCGCGAAAATTCGGAAAGGCGGCGGCTTGTACTGAACGAAGT
>CAYHYU010000032.1:0-9747 GCA_964360885.1 uncultured Gammaproteobacteria bacterium
GCCGTGAGGATGACGCGACCATTCACGGTATGCGGAAACGTTCCGTACTGCAGCAGCCCGCCTTTTGATCCAATGAGCAACTCAAGCAACAATAGGCCAAGACCGATCGTCGGTTTTTTCCATGCGAGAATTGCGATGACGATCGCGGCAAGGACCGTCCCGATTGAATCACTGAGCGGATAAAATGTCACAATCGCGGAAAACGTTTCAACGCCAATCACGACGGCGATCCACGGCGTTGACGGATGTCTAAAAAATGCGACGAGCGACGCGAGTGCGATCGAAACCGGGGCAACACACGCCAAGAGCATCACACGCCATCCCGGATGCCATTTCTGAAAATACGCGATGACGCTGTCGTTGAAAAATCGTTGTTTTTGGATCGTAAACTCCTGTGCGAATGATTCACCACCGTGATGGATGATCTCCACTTGAGGGAGATACGTAACGTTCCATCCCTTCTCGATCGCAGCTTTACAGCGATCGACTTCTTCAAACCACAGGAAAAATCGCTCATCAAATGCGCCGATCTGCTCCCAGCACTCGCGACGAACAAGAAAACAAGCCCCCATTACCTGCTCCACGTTTTGCTCTCGAGTCGCGTCAGCATCTCTTGCAAAATAGAGACGGAACATACGCAGCCACGGAAAGACGTGATGTGCTTTGAGAAGAATTCCCGCCTGATTCCACACGTCCGGAAATCGTCGGATGCTAGCTTGCGGACGCCCGTCTGGGTAGGTGAGACGCGGACCCATAATGCCAGACGCTGGACGTTCATCCGCAAGCTGAACGAGTCGCGTGATGGAATCTGGCGGGACGTGCGTATCCGGATTGAGAAAAAGGAGGTAGCGGGCGTCGCACGTTCCGCGTCGCCCGTCGCTTGCGCCTTGATTGCATGCTTTTCCAAAACCGACGTTCATCGTGTTTTGGATGATGCGGATCTGCGGAATTGCGTGGGCGACCGCAAAGGTCGCCCCTACGGAATTATCCCGCGACGCGTTATCAACGACCACGCACTCCCAATCTAACCCGCGACACGCATCTGAAAGCGACCGCAAACATCGCTCAAGCAATTTCTCGACGTTCCATGAGACGATGACAATCCTCACAAGGGGAGGATTCTTTTGAGATATCTCCCCCTTACGAAGGTCTTTGTACGACTCAGGCTCTGAGCTTGTCGAAGAGGGGAGATGAGGGGGTGGAGATAGCATGCTTTTTCAGAATAATATTTTCCGCCTCGCGATACTTTTTGATCTCCCTCGGCATCCATCCGAAAATCGGCCATGGAAGTTTGTATGCGACGCGAGGAAGCCATGTGCTGTACCCGCCTCGTCGCGGCTCGATGCGATAGAGATACTCATCGATCCACACGCCGTGAGATCCGCGTTCTGCCATCGTGAGCCAGAGATCCCAATCTTGGAACTTTTTCAGCGATTCGTCGAATCCTGGAAACGCCGTGCGTCGAAGAAGCGATGATGTGTGAATGAAATTGCGTTTGCGAAGTTCCGCGAGGTCCCATTGCGCCGCACGAAACGGTTTGGCGCCCCAATAAAAATTTGAATACGTGACGTCTGTTTCAGGATGCTCGTCCAGTTCTGTCGCGAGACGCTCAAACGCATCCGGACGCAATTCGGCATCCGCATCAAGAAACATCACATACGGCGCCGTTGTCATCCGAAAGCCGTGATTGCGCGCTCGCGGCGCACCGCGATTTGATTCAAAGCGCGTGAACCGAATCGGTAGCGGCATAGCCCCCGTGCTGAATTCCATGGCAACAGATTCTGGGTCATCTGTCGAACCATCATCAATAACGATGATTTCAGCGGGTTTGAACGTTTGTTTTGTAAGGTGCTTTAAGGTGCGTCGTAAAATATTTGCATGATTCCAACACGGGATAACGACGGCGATTTTTTGATGCACATGCGTGGATTTTTGTCTGTTCGGCGACTCACGTAAAATCTCGCGAAGTTTGGCCCACCGTTCACTCCATTGAAACTCCCGCTCCACCCGCTTCCGAGCTCTTTCACCCATCAAACGCCGTGCGTGTTCATCGCTCAATAATTTTCGCAGCGCATCCTCGATCTCTGTGACGTGCAACGGATCAACCACGATCCCCGTTTCTCCATCAATCACCGCTTCCGTAGCTCCCCCGCTCCGTCCTGCGATCGAAGGCACGCCAACGGCTGCCGCTTCCAAAAAAACGATCCCAAACCCCTCAACGTCGTTTCCTTCATCACGGACAGGTAAGAGAAAAACGTCGGACGACGCGAGCCATGACCATTTTTCTTCATCCGACGGCATGGAAATCCATCTGATATGCGCATGTGCTCGGATCGCGACGTCGAGAAGCCGTTCCATGTCCGGACCGGCGCCGATGATCACATGCTCCACGTTCATGTCTTTTTGGATGTTTCCGACCGCTTGAATCGCCACGTCCAGGCCCTTGCGGCTCACAAGCCGCGCGATCGAGATGACGCGCGGAATCTTTTTTGGTTTCAGGAGAATCTCCGTCGATGGCTTTCGCACTCCCGGCGTGAGAATGAATGGCTGTGCGTCCGGAATGATTCTGCGCAGTTCTTGTTCCGTCGCCCGGCTGTTGACGAGAAGCGCATTCGCCTTCTCGGCGATGCGCCTGACGAGCCATCGCTTCCATGGCCCTTGAACCACGCGAAGATCAAGGCCGTGAAAGAGCACAACGTATTCAGGTCCTCCCATGAGTCGTGAAATCCACGCAGCCGTTCCAACGGGTACTACATGGCTCACGAATAAAATGGGATTTTGCTTGTTGCGTGTTTTCTGTTGTCTACAAATTTGAACCAATGGCCACCAGCGCGGCCACGCGTTCCTGAACAACACGACATTTCGCACATGTCCAGGACCTGCCATGTCGTGATGCGATTCCGCGATCACTTCAATCGCTCCCTTAGATTCCGTTACGAGCGACCCGAGATAGCGCGCAACACCCCCGCGTTCCGGCGGGTATTCGAGCGTGATCAACACGATTTCAGGTGTCGGCATGGACGTTTTCATCAGGCAACGCTGATCTCATCTTTCCAACGACGCGACGCAGGTCTTCTCTCGTCACAAGACGCATCGCATACGCGAGAATCATCGCGATCGCAGCGCCAAAGAGCGCAGCGAACATGAATGGCATATGATTTCCAACGATTCGCCACGCGATCCATGAAAAAGTTGCGCAAAACATCGCGCGCGCGAGCAAACTCACGAGAATTTTCCAACCGCCGACATCCGGCGCCACAAAGAACCAGCCGATGAACAGCAACGTCCAAAAACTCACGACGCCGGCCCACGCGGCGCCGACAGGACCGAGTGACGGAACGAGCATCGCGTTTACGGCGACGTTTAGCGCCATCGTCGCGACCATTGCCGTTGTTTTCTGATGCGCGCGGTGCGTCGCGTTCAAAAATGCGCCAATGGGAAAATCAATAAAAATCGGAAGAAGCGCCCACGGAAGAATTTCAAACGCCGAGATCGCGCCCGCATAGTGTGTGCCATAGGCGAGTGGAATGATCCTCGGCGCGAGCGCGGAGAGTCCTGCAGAGAGAGGAAATCCGACGGCCGCGAGAAATCTCATTGATCCAAGAAACGTCGCGCGGAGTTTTTCGCGGTCATGTTCCGCCCATTGTTTCGCAAACGCAGGGTAGAGCGCGGCCGTGAACGTGAGCGGCAAAAACTGAAGCGCATACGTCATCTTGTATGCGACGGCGTACAAGCCAACCGCGCCGAGACCGTGGAATTTCTCGATCAGCAAACTATCCGCGTAGGAGTATACTTTAACGGCAATTCCCGCGATGCCGAATGGCAGAGCTTCTCTTGCGAGCCGCGTCAGATCCGCGAGCCGCGGCGGACGAATGGCGACGCGCGCGCCACGAAGTTTCATCGTTGCCCACGCGACGTTCCAGACGCTGCCGATGAGAAGCGCGGCCGCGAGTCCAACCGCTGTCGGATGCACGAGTGCGATCGTGATTGCAGCCATCGCCGTGAACACTTGGCCGACGCACATCCCGATCGCTTCAAAACGTAAATTTTGCCGTCCGCGGAGCGCCCCGTACATCACAAGGTGAATCGCATCTGCAGACATGACGGCGCATGCGACGGCGATCGTCGCGAATGTCTCCGGCGCAGCGCCGCGCCAGATGCCATAGCCGAGCGATGCCGCGATCGCAATCGGGATCAAAAAAAGTTTCGCGCCGAGCGCCGCGCCGAGAAGCCGAGAACCGTCTTCTCGCGATGCGGAGACGGCGCGGATCACAACAGGCGTCATCCCGAGATCTGTCAAGATGACGAAAACGGATGTGACGGCGACCCCGAAAAAATACGTTCCTGTGATATGCACGCCCGCGAGCCGCGCAACCAATATGAACGTCGCAAATGCAATCAGCTTATTGAGCATCGTGGCTGCCATGAGCCACGCGGCGTTTCTTCCGACCGTTTGTCCAGACATGCTATCCAGCGTATCTGGTATACCAGATCTCTTCAATCTCGTGATATCTCAACTGGAACCTTGCGCTCTTTGTTTTTTGATTTCGATGGATCGGACATCATTGCGTATCTAGCGTATACTGTCTCCACGATCGTATGCCACCTGCGAATCCTAAGAACGCAAAAAAGGATTTCAACACCGTGATTGCGGAGAGTATTGAACAAACCCGTGTGCACAAACTCGTTGCGGGAATGGAAGAATTTTCTTCAAAAAAATCCATCACGCAGCTCGTCGGTTTGTTTCTTCGGAAAGCGTGGAAGGCGCACGCATCAGACATCCATATCGATCCCGCTTCAGACACCGTGGTCATCCGCTATCGTATCGACGGCATCGCGCACGACGTTCTTTCATTGCCAAAAGAGTATCTCCCGCTCATTGTCACGCGCATCAAGGTTCTTGCAGGCCTCCGCACAGACGAGCACTTTGCCGCGCAAGATGGCAGGTTCCGCGTGACAGAAGACGGCACGGAGATCGACCTGCGCGTTTCGATTGTCCCGACCTTTAACGGCGAGGATGTCGTCATCCGGCTCCTTGTGGGCCAAGCGCAGGCGCTGTCGCTCTCGGAGCTTGGATTCTCCCAACGGGATCTTTTGACCATCCAACGGCATATCAAAAAACCCTATGGCATGATTCTTGCAACCGGGCCGACAGGATCGGGCAAAACAACGACGCTCTACGCGATTCTGCAGACCCTCAACACGCGCGAAATCTCGATTGTCACCATTGAAGACCCGATCGAATACTACGTTCCCGGCATCACGCAAATTCAAGTCAATCCACAGACCAACCTCACGTTTGCCGCGGGTTTGCGTTCCATTGTCCGTCAAGATCCAAATATCATCCTGGTCGGCGAAATCCGTGATTCCGAAACAGCCGGCATTGCCGTGAACGCGGCGCTCACGGGGCATCTGCTTCTCTCCACGCTGCATACCACGGATGCAGCGACCACGCTCCCTCGTCTTCTCGATATGGGCATTGAACCATTTCTCATCGCCTCAACGGTCAACGTCGCCATCGGCCAACGGCTCATGCGCCGCCTCTGCGAACACTGCAAAGAAGAATATCTCCTCTCGTCCGAAGAACGCGCTTCATTGATTGACGTGATCCCAAAAGATCTCATGACACAAAGAACACATGGATGGCGTCCGAGGGGATGTTCACTCTGCAACGAAACAGGATATTCACAGCGCATTGGAATTTATGAGATTCTTGAAATAACAGAGTCCATCCGCCGACTCATCATGAAACGCGCTCCCGCGGACGAGATTCGCGCAGCGGCAACCGCGGAAGGAATGACCACCATGCTGGAAGACGGATTTCATAAAGCCGTGGCCGGACTCACTTCAATTGCGGAACTTCTCCGCGTCATCCGCGCCTAGAACCTCTATGCCTCGTCCAGTGTTTCTTTCTCTCGCAAGCGGGGAAAAAATCATCTTTGTCAAGCATCTTGCCGTGATGCTTGATGCGGGGATTCCTCTGCGAGAAGCCCTCACCGTTTTGAATGAGCAACTCACTCAACCGAGTTTTCGGTATATCCTCACCGCCGCGATCGTGGATATGGACAACGGACTCTCGCTGCACACGACCCTCGAAAAATTTCCAAAAGTTTTTGATGCGTTTTTTTCAAATGCGGTTTCGGTCGGTGAGGCGTCTGGCACGCTTCCGAACGCGCTTCGCTACCTTGCGACGCAGCTCGAAAAAACAGAAGAGCTTCGCGGCAAAATTCGAGCAGCTCTTTTTTATCCCGCGATTGTACTCGTCGGGGCCGTGGGAATCGGAATGTATCTCTCTTTTTATTTACTGCCGAAACTCCTCCCCATCTTTGCCTCCCTTCGCGTCACATTGCCGCCCACGACGCGCGCGCTGCTTACGTCGAGCCGCTGGCTCCAACAACACTGGCTCGCATTTTTTCTTGGGATTGTTGTTGTGATCACGACGTGTGCGCTTCTCTTGCGCATCCGAAAAATTCGATACGTCGAACAGCGCGCGCTCCTTGCCCTTCCCATTCTAGGGACGCTCATAAAAAATATCGAAACGGCAAGATTCGCCCGCATTTTCGGTACGCTCCTGAACAGCGGTGTGAAAATTGTTCCCGCCCTCACAATGACGTCGCATTCACTCGAGAATCTTGTCTACCAAAACGCCTTCCAGACAATTGCTGCGGCCGTGGAACGGGGAGAAACGGTGGGGTCTGTTCTCAAACTTCACGGACGACTGTTTTCACGAACGACGATCAGCATGGTTGGGGTTGGAGAACGAACGGGAAAACTTCCAGAGAGTTTGGTGGCGCTCGCGGAGTTTACCGAACGCGAGGTGGATACGGCGACACGCAACCTTTCGACATTGATCGAACCGATCACGCTCATCCTCGTCGGACTCCTCGTGGGATTCATCGCCATTTCCATCATCACGCCGATCTATCAGCTTACCGAAGGCATTACATATAAATAATCTATGCGACTTGGGTTCAGCATATTCGAACTTGTCGTGGTCATCGGACTCATTGCCGCAATCGCCGGATTTTCCGTCGTGTTCACGACCACTGCGATCCGCGGACAAGAATTTGATCGCGTGCGTGCAATCATTCACAGTGAACTTGCGGCTGCGCGAAGCGATACGATCTCGGGAACGAATGACTCCGCTTGGGGCGTCGCCTTCTCTCCAAACGCGGCGACGCGCTTTCAGGGCGCGACATTTGCCACGCGAAATGCGGCGATGGATCGGACAACGAGTTTTGGAAATGCCGTGACGATTTCCGGTGCAACGGAAATTGATTTTGTGCGCCCACATGGGATACCCGTCACAAGCTCAACGGTGCGTATTTCAGACGGCTTTCGCTTCTCGTTTATCACCGTGACTGCCGCTGGAGCGATTGATATTCGCTAATTCTATGCAACGACACAACGGTGCCTCTCTTCTCGAAGTCCTTGTGGCGATTGGCGTCTTCGCCACCGTGGCGATCACGTCATTTCTGCTGCTCACAAGCGAATTGCAATTTCTCCCTTCCTCGCGGAGCGCGCTTCAAGCTGTTGAACTCGCCGAAGAAGGGCTGGAAGCGAGCCGCGCAATTCGTGATCTTGAATGGAGCGCTCTCGCCACGGGCACGCATGGTCTCGTCTTCACAAATTCCGCATGGGGATTTCAAGCGACTTCAGATACGATGGACGGCTTCACACGACAACTCACCGTCACGGAGCGTTCAACGAATGAACGGAGCGTAGAGTCAACCGTCCGTTGGACCGGCATGCTGGGTCGGGCGCAGTCGTTTACGCTCACAACAACGCTCTCGAATTGGCGGAATCTGATCCCACGACGGCTTTTTGGCAACTGGCAAAATCCGCAGACCCTCGGCACGATCGATTTGGGACCAGGAAATCAGGGACGAAGCATCGCCGTTCGGGATGGATATGTATACATGGCGGCAAGCGCGGAAAACGAGAGCAGGTCGGACTTCTTTGTGATTGATGCGACGAGCGGCACACATCCAATCATGCGAGGCAGCATCAACACTGGGCCCGGACTTGTTTCAATCGCGCTCAATGGCGCCTTCGCCTATGTCGCGAACGATGCCGGAACCGCTCAGCTCCAAACGATCAACATTGCGAACGTCGGTGCTCCCGCGTTCATAAACTCCTTTCGGCTCGGAAGCAACACAGAAGAAGGAACGGCCGTTGCCGCGTCTGGCACCATCGTCTACGCCGCAACCGAAAAAGATGCTGGACCCGAGTTTTTTGTCGTGAATGTGGCAAATCCGACTGCGCCCACGGTACTTGGTTCTCTCAAAATCGGCGAAACGGTGAACGATATCATTCTCCGTGGAAATTTTGCGTATCTCGCAACGGCCTCGAGTACATGTGAATTCCTTATTGTAGACCTTTCCGACGCACCGAATCCAAGAATACGCGCTTGTGCAAATCTTCCGGGAACGAACGCGGCATTGAGCGTATATGTGAATGACCAAGACAACCGCGCATATGTCGTTCGGAAATTGTCGACGGGAACAAATACCCCGGAACTCGCAATCTTCGATATCTCAAATCCACCCACGTCCATTCTCCTCGGAACGCTCGAGTTTTCAGCGGATATCCGAAGCGTATTCGCGGCGGATTCGCTCGCCTTTCTCGGCACATCGCTTTCCAACCAAGAGTTTCAGATCTACGACGTCACGACCCCGGCAACACCCACGCCGTATGGCGGTCTCAATTTTCCTCAAGTTGCAAACGACCTTGCGTTTGAGAACAACGTGATCTACGTCGCCGTGCGATCGAATGACGCACTGCGCATCATCACCTCGCAATGAAAAGTATGAAAATAACGATCTCCTCTGGCACCACCTTGATTGAACTCCTCATCTCCTCGACGATCGTCGCCGCGCTCCTTATTGGAGTCGTCGGCCTCGCCTCGATGAGTTTTTCGATCCGCGGCAGAACGCATGCCGCGCTCACGGTGAACGAGAATCTCCAATTCGCTTTTGGACGCATCTCGGGATCTCTTGTCGAGGCAACAGGGATCCTCACTCCCCCGCTCGGCAGCACAAGCTCGACACTCACGCTCACAACCTCTGCCTCATCAACAAACCCAACGATCATCCAGCTTGCAGATGGAATCATCACGATCACTCAAGGAACAAGCACGATTTCGACGCTCACCTCACGCGAAATCGAGGTCATACGTCTGAACTTCACGCGCGTGAGCAGCACCACTCCCGGTGTTCGTATTGTTGCAGTGGCTCGACTGCGAGAGAGCGTCGAGATGCCGCTTTCTGTCACGACCACGGTCATGATCCGAAGATAAAGTTTTATGCGCGTTCTACACGGCCAAGCGCTTCTCATCTCCGTCCTCGTTCTCTCAACGGTGCTGCTGGGGATAGGATTATTGAGCGTGACAATGCTTGTGACCTCGAGTCAATCAATGATCACACTTGCCAACAAACGCATCGCCGCCGCAGCGGCAACCGCGTGTATGGAATCCGCGATCAATCGTCTTGGACGAAATGGGAGTTACGTGGGAAACGAGACCCTCACCGTCGCATCCACAACCTGCAGTATTCGACCTATTGTGGTTTCCTCCACGCCGATCGTGATCGAAGTATGGGCGAGCGTGGCAAATCAATTTGCCCGTGAACGCGCCATTCTTTCGAATCGTTCTCCCATTGTGATCAGTTCTTGGATAGAAGTACCGCAATTTTAATAGATGTGGATAACTTTCTTTTCTCATGGTGGATATGCTATACTCCTTAGGAC
>CAYHYU010000033.1:0-9623 GCA_964360885.1 uncultured Gammaproteobacteria bacterium
GAATTATGGGATATCCAGTCGGAGTTCGGTAACAGTATTTATGGGTTATAACGCGGTTTTTCATTTGCACGTCATCTATGATACGCTATCATGATGCAGCTCCCACGGATCGTTTGCGTGGTCGGCCCGACCTCTTCCGGAAAGACCGCTCTGGGAATCCGTCTGGCCAAAAAATTTCACGGTGAGATCGTGAATGCCGACTCCCGCCAGATCTACAAGGACTTCACGATCGGGACGGGAAAGCCGGAAGGCACGCGCGGGATCTACGAAGGTCACCGCGCGTTTTTCGTATCAGGCATCCCGCACTATCTCATGGACTTCCTTGATCCATTGCAGAAATTTTCCGTCGTCGAGTGGCGCGAAAAGGCGATCGATGCGATTCGTGGCATCGCGAAGCGCGATCATCTTCCCATCGTTGTCGGCGGCACCGGTTTATACATCTCTTCACTCATCGACAACTTCGACTTCCCGAAAGTGCCGCCGAACTTCACGATGCGTCACGCGTTCGAAACGAAACCGCTTGCGGATCTCATTCAGATTCTTCTCAAGCTCGACCCAGCGGCGGAACAAGTCGTGGATCTGAAAAATCCGCGGCGCGTGATCCGCGCGCTCGAGGTTTCGACATTGACAGGCAAGCCGTTCACGCGGCAAAAATCAGTTGCGCGGCCGCAGTTCGACGTTTTTCAAGTCGGTATCCGCTGGAGTCGGCCTCTTCTCTACGCGCGCATCGACGAGCAGATCGATGAGATGGTGCGCTGCGGGTGGGCGGACGAAATCAATGAACATGTCCGTCATGGAGTTCCGGAGCATGCGCCTGCGATGAGCTCCATCGGCTATCGCGAGATTCTGGGGTATGTGAAGGGGGAGATGCGCCTCATGACCGCCGTGGCTTCGACGAAGCGTGCGGTTCACCAATACGCAAAGCGACAGGAAACATGGTTCAAACGCGACATCCGCATCCGTTGGGCGCACAACGAAATAGAGGCGATGAAGCTTGTCAAAGAGTGGCTTGAATAGTACAGTGTTCCTTGAATATGATCAGCGTCTACATCGATGCGCGGCTCAAAGAAGCAGTATACAAGCTCCTGGAAGATGGGACATATTTTGGAGAAATACCATCCTTAAAAGGCGTATGGTCAGAGGGCAAGACGCTTGAATCGTGCCGGGCTGAACTTCAGGAAGTCATGGAAGAGTGGCTTGTATTAAAATTGCGACATAGCGAATCGATCCCCGACTTTGATCCAGAGAATTCGCAGTCGCGTCGGGAGTATGCCTAAACCAGTTTCGTGGCGCGAGCTCATTCGTCGCTTGAGATTTCTCGGTTTCATGGGTCCAGAGTGGGGAAAGAAGCATCCGTTCATGGTAAAAGGAACATTGCGTCTTTGCATTCCAAACGATCACGGAGAAGATATCCGCGCGCATCTCCTCGCAGAAATTTTGCGGCAGGCGGAGATTGATTCCAATACATGGGATGAAGCGGCGTGAAACATCCGCATCCGTTGGGCGCACAACGAAATAGAGGCAATGAAGCTTGTCAAAGAGTGGCTTGAATGATACACAGAACATGTATGAAAAAGTTTTGGTCTCTTTGTGCCGAACATCGCGCCGTTTTTGGGCTTTGTGTCACGATGCTTTTTTTATTTTCAGCTTTTCCGTCCCACGCACTCCCCTCCACGCGCATCCTCATGAAAGCCAAGGAGTTCTCCACCGTTTACTACTTCGCAGAAGATGGAAAGAGATACGTGTTTCCAAACTACGGGACCTTCGTGAGTTGGTATCCAGAAGGAAGCCGGACCGACATCACTCTACTCTCTCCGACAGAGCTTGCCTTAATGCCTTTTGGAGGAAACGTCACGTATCGACCTGGAGTTCGTCTGGTGAAGATCCCCACACATCCAAAGGTCTATGCAGTTGCGGCACATGGCGTCTTGCGATGGATACAGACCGAAAACGTCGCCAAGGCCTTGTATGGCATTGATTGGAACAAGAAAGTGGATGACATCCCTGATGCTTTTTTTGTAAACTACACTGTCGGAGCAGACATCGGAAACTCATCTGATTTTTCCCCTTCTCTCGAGACGCTTCTTGCAAGAGATATTCATACGGATAAGACAATTGGTGTACCGAGTCCAAGTCCATCACCATCACCCACACAACCATCACCCACACAACCATCACCCGCTCCCAATCCCACTCCGACTGCCGGTGTTTCATCCGTTTCGTCAACGTCCGGCAGCGGTGGCGGAGGTACTTTACAATCAACGTATTTCACATCGTATGGCTATAACGATAACGATGATGGATTTGGTCATTATGGCACTGCCGCGATCGCGTATCCCGACAGCCGCCATCCCATTGCCACGGAAGGACTTGGAACCTATACCGATCCAATCACATTTGCCACGGATCCGCGCGAAATTCCTCCGCATACGATGATCTACGTGCCGTATCTCCAGAAATACTTCGTGATGGATGACGGCTGCGTGGAGTGCACAAGAGATTGGAACAATGGAAAGAAATGGCGTACCGACCTATTTATGGGCGGGAACAAAGCGCGACAGCCGGAACCCGCGCTCGCGAATTGTGAAGCGTCCATTACTCGAAACGACATCATGTATCTCAATGCGGGTTCGGGCTATCCAGTCGATACGACGCCGCTGTTCTCGGGTGGTGTGTGTACCGCGCGTCTTCACTCGTCTCTCTCATCGCCTCTTCCGCCGTCTTCACCACCGTCTCCACCACCTACACCGCCAACAAGTCCAAGCACATCAGGAGCTTCAGGAACATCAGGCGGAACAACGATTTCAGCAACAAGCACGGGAGCATTTGGTTTTGACTTGTCTTCTTCCAATCCATTAAGTTGCACGGATGCGAAAACTCTGGAAGAGCTTGTGAGCTGCATCGTGAGCCACTTCGATCCATTCGTTCCTCCAACCGTCGCCGAACGTTCAGATTTTCGCACGATTGCCCGCTCTTTGTTTACTGGGAATTGTGAGACGACCTCGCTCCCCTCGACGCTCGGCAGTATCTTTTCCATCCGGTCATTTACAGATCGCGACACATCCAAAATTTATTGCGTACTCATGGAGGTGAAAGACGCTGACGGTGACACGAAGGCGGATCGCGGGTGGGGAGCAATCATCGTGAACAACGCACCGAAGCGCGAACTCAACATCGCCATTGCGCATCCTATGGACGATTGGAAAACAGAAGAGCAGGGGATCGGCGTATTTAAGGGTACGGACAGCCGAACGTTTTTTTTGGCTGGCGCACGACGCTACGTCGGAACGCCAAGCACGTGCCAACCGGATAACGCGCATTCGTCATCCGACGCGGCGCACACTGACGCCACACTGTTTTTTGCGGCGACGCAAGAACTGAACGATTGGTATGGTCGTCGTTCGTGGAATCAAATCCAATTTCATGGAATGGGATCCGGCGCGTGTCCTGGGGTGGATGTCTATAGTACGAATGGGAAGAATACGACGCCCGTGAGCGGAGATATTCTTTTGACGTTGAAAACGAATCTCCTCAAATATCACTCGGCATGGTCTGTCACGGTCCCGGGCGACAGTCCAAGTTGTTCTCTGAGTGCAACAACAAACGTACAAGGGAGATATCTGAATGGAGTGTCTGCGGAAAGCGTTTGCACCGTGCCGGCAACTAGCTACAGTCAAAAATTCATAAGCATCGAACAAGTGCCCGGATTTCGTCAGGCGATAGATTGGGTCGCGGCAATCAAGGACACGTGGCCGATCTTATAGAGGGTTCGAGGGGGGTGCGTTCAGGACGAGAGCAGTTTTCTTAAAAAATTCTCAACTTTCGTTGGGTTCGCCCTTCCTTCCGTCGTTTTCATGACTGCGCCGACGAACCATTTGATGACGCCGACCTTGCCTTCTTGTACCTGTGCGGCTTGGTCGGGACTATTCGCGACAATCTGTTTCACGATCTCTTCGAGCTCGTGATCCGGAATGTTTTGTCCGAGATTGTTTTGCTCCATCAGGTGCGACGGATCATCGCCGGTTTCGACCATGAGCGCGAGAAGCTTCTGTGCGTTTGCGCTATTCATGTCGCCTCGATGAATGAGCGTAATGAACTCCGCAAAGTTCTCGGCGTCAAGCGTCAAATCATGGATCGTTTTGTTTTTTTCTGTCAGAAGTCCCGCAAGTTTCGACGTGAGCCATCCGCCGACGAGTTTCGCGAATTTTATTCTCTGTTCATCCAACAGCTCTCCGCCGGATGTGCCCGTCGGATCCGTTGACGTGAGCCATCCGCCTAGTTCGCTCATCACATGTTCCGCATATTCCGCCCAGCCGTCATTTCCAACAAGAAATGCGGCATCTGATGGCGAGAACCGCCATTCGTCGATGAGGCGGGATCGCGTATGCGCAGGGAGCTCTGTTCGAGTCGCGGCGACGCGTTCGCGAACCGCACGCACATCCTGCGGTGGAAGGTCTGGCTCCGGAAAGTAGCGATAATCGGCGAATGTTTCTTTCAGGCGCTGCTCGAACGTTTCTCCGCGATCTTCGTCCCAGCCGCGAGTGGAGCCGACGGGTGGCGTATTCGACGCGTAGAGTTCGGTCTGCCGTTCGATCTCATACGTGATCGCGCGTTCGACCGCACGAAATGAATTCAGATTTTTAATCTCGATTTTCGGATTTAAATCGTGTTGAAGCGGCATGTGATCGTCGTCGACCGGAAGCAGCGATACGTTTGCGTCACAGCGCATTTGTCCTTTCTCCATTTCTGTGTCCGAGGCCCCAATCGCCCTTAAAATCCCGCGAAGCTCTTGGAGGTACACCTTTGCTTCCTGCGGCGAACGCAGATCGGGTTCGCTGACGATTTCAAGAAGCGGCGTGCCCGCACGATTGAAATCAACGTACGTCGCCTCTTCATCCCCACGATGAAAATTCTTTGCCGCATCTTCCTCGAGATGCGCGCGCGTAATTCCGACGGCAATATGATCTCGCGGCGTTGTTCCGCCCGGGATGTCAATCTCGATCTTCCCGCCGACTGCGATTGGGAGATGGAATTGGGAAATTTGATAGCCCTTCGGGAGGTCGGGATAAAAATAATTCTTCCGGTCGAAAACGGATTGATCCGGAATTGCGCATCCGAGCGCGATCCCTGTTCGTACGCCAAGCTCGACCGCCTGCGCGTTGAGCGCGGGAAGCGCGCCAGGTTGACCCGTGCAGACGGGGCAGATGGCTGTATTCGGCGGCGCGTCGTCTCCGACGTTCGCATTCGAACAAAACATTTTTGATTCTGTTTTGAGTTGGACGTGAACTTCGAGACCGATGATAGGGAGGAGTTTCATAGGTCTACGAAATGATCCCGCGTGTTTGCTTCAGCGCTCGATAGATTTTCATGTGGACGATCACAAAAAGAGGAATGACAGCGGCCTGAACGATCGATTGAAACAAAGCGAACGTTCCTGACACGAGCGGATGTACATTCTCGCGGAGCGCGCTCTGTCCGGCGAGAGCCGCGAGGATTGCCAGAAGAACGCCGACCACAATCATGACGCCGAGGCCGAATATGAATCCGGTCGCGAACATGCGCCAGAGCACCGCAAACCAGCGTCCCTTCACAAGTTGATAGGATGCGGAGATCGCTTTGAGGCCTCGCAGGTCTTGATCAATCAAGCAGAATTGCGAGAAGGAGATCGCGACGAAGAGAAAAATGCCCGGAAGTATAAAGAGAACGATACCACCGAGAATGATGAAACCCTGAAGCATACCTACGAGTACAAGCGGAAGCCAGAGCCGCCACGCAAGCGCCCGTTCCGCGCGAGATCTATCCGGCTTTTTTCCAGAGTCGACGGCGAGGACGGCGCGCATGAGTCGAACGCTGATCCATATTTCAAGAATGATCATCGCGACAAAAACAGGAATAAACAGAATCGTTTCCGCAGTCGGCGCGATTTTTTGCAGAACGGCAAGCGCGAAGTGCGCGAGGCCAATATAGAGAAACCAGATGGAAATTTTGACCAGCTCATTCCACGATGTCGTGAAGAGTGACCATGAATCTTTGATGAGATCGAGAGCAGAGGGAAGGGATTTTTGCATAGTATTTTCTCACATAGAGTAGCATGCAGAGCGTTGTGCGTGTATCGAACAAAAAGAGAACGTAGATCGCTCAAACCTTACCGAATACGTGAATATCGCGCAAACGAGAATCCATCGTGAATATCGCGTGAAACTTCCAGCCACATCGCAGGATTTATTTTTGGAAAAAACGCGTCTCCGTCAACGTCTTGATTCACGTGCGTGATTTCGAGACGATCCGCGCGATCAATTGTCTGATGATAGATCTCCGCACCGCCGATGATGAAGACCGTATTCGCCTCGCGTGCCCCGACGTTGTTCAATGCTTCATCGATCGAAGAAAAAACAAGAACGCCTTCTGGCACGCGATATTCTTGCTGTCTCGTCACAACGACATTCGTGCGATTTGGAAGCGGTCGATATTTTTTTGGGATGGATTCCCACGTCTTCCTCCCCATCACGACGACATGACCCGTCGTCAATTCTTTGAAATGCTTTATATCCTCCGGCACATGCCACGGCAATTTCCCGCCATGCCCGATGACATGATCCCTCGAAATTGCGGCGATGAGCGTCAGCATGCATGAGAGTGTATATTGACGCGCATTACTTCGCCAGTCATGATATGCATGTCATATTGACAGCTATGCTGAAGTCCGTTTTAGAGCGAATTCCCGATTCACAGTATCAGCGTCTCTTGCGCGAGATTTTAGAACGCGGCGAGCGGACGCCGAGCCAGCAAGGCGTTGACGCGATCACTTTGATGGGACCGAATCCCATGCATTTTAGATGTGAAAATGGTTTTCCGATCATTAACGAACGAAATATGGCCCCGTTGGAATCGGAACGGCTCCCGGTGACCATTTGGAAACAGGCCATCGCAGAGATGTGTGCCTTTGTAAACGGCGTGCGAACGCAATCCGGTTTGGAAGCGTTCGGTTGCAGTTGGTGGCACGCATGGGTCACTCCGGAGAAGTGCGCAAAACGTGGGCTCGAGGCCGGCGATCTTGGCCCAGGATCGTATGGGGCGGCATTTCATGATTTCCCGACGATAGAAGGACCGACATACAACCAATTTAAAAACATTCTCGAACAGATCCGGGAATTTCCGCATCTTCGCACGCATTTTATTTCGCCGTGGATTCCCAACTACACCATTCGCGGAGAGGGAAAACAGCAGCGCGTTGTCGTTGCCCCGTGCCACGGATGGATCCATCTGCGTGTGCTGAATGGAAAACTGACGCTTCATATGTTCCAGCGATCGGCGGACGTTCCGGTTGGCGTGCCGGCAAATATGGTTCAGTACGGAGCGCTTCTTTTCATGATCGCGCAGGCAACGAATACGATCCCGTATGAATACATCCATAGCTTTTCGGATGCCCACATCTACAGTGACCAGATTCCTGCCGTAGAAACGATGCTTGCGCGTGAGCCGAAAGTTCTTGCAACGATGAAGTTGGATCCGAACGTACAAGATTTTTTTGCGTTTCGAAAAGAGCATTTCACGCTCGAGGATTACACGCCGCACCCGGGGATAAAGGGCATCCCAGTCGCGATCTGACTATGGGCGAGAATCACAACAGCTTCATCAATCTTTCCGCGGCTCGTCGCGAGGACCAGCGCGTCGTCATGGAGGAGATCCACGCGCAGGGGCACTGTCCATTTTGTCGTGAGAATCTCGCAAAATATCATACGAATCCCATTTTGAAAGAAGGAAAATTTTGGCTGCTTACCGAAAACCAGTGGCCATATGAGAAGGTGAAGCAACAGGTACTCGCAATCTACAAGACGCATGTTGAGCACATCACGGAGATCGCTCCTGAAGCCGGAAGCGAGCTCTTTGCGATGTTCGCGGAGGAGGCAAGAAAACGGAACATCATCGGCGGAGGCATTGCGATTCGTTTTGGCTCGTCAGAAGACGGCCAGTACGGCTCCAGCGTTCTGCACATCCACGCGCATCTCATCGAGCCGGATCTGAAGGCGCTTCAGAAAACGGAATCGTGGAAATTCAAATTTGGTCAGCCGAAGGACGATCAATATCCGGTTTCACAAAAATGATCTGGACGCCCTGGCTTCGGAGAATTCGTTCTCCATCGAGGACGCTGTATCCGTTGCGATAATACAATTTTTTGATGCCGGAATAGGCGAGTTGCTTGGCACAGGATGGACAGGGAAAAGTATCGGAATAGACGTTCGCTCCGGCGAGCCGGATCCCCTCTTTTGCGGCGTGGGCGACAAGCCCCGCCTCTGCGTGAAGCGCAAGCGATGATTCAATGTGTTGTCCTGCTTTGAAGTTGCTTCGCGGATCCCCTTCGTCATACGCAATCTGATCTGAAGGCGTGTAGATGTTATGCGCGCGCAGCAGGATCTTGCCGTCTCGAACCGCCAACGCGCCGATACGCCGCCACCAATCGCGGCTCTTCTCTCCCTCGGCTTTCGCGATCTCCATCATCTCCCGATCAAACTCATCCGTGCTCATCTCCACGTCCGGTGTGATTTTCGTCGGTTCGATTGATTTCATCTTGTCCCAGCGTAAAAAAATCGTATCTCGTTCCACGAGATGATGTGAAAAATATTTCGTCACGAGTTCCGCGGTCACGTCGTCATCCGATACGATGAGCGGCGTCCGCATGTCTTGCACGCGCGTGATGGCATCCGCGTCTAAAATCACCACGCGCTCAAACCGATTCCATGCTGTGAGGGATTGTTGGATCAGTTTCGGATCAATTCTTCGGATGTCTTTCACGAGATGTTCGTACGACGCGATCACGTCACTCCCAAAAAGATACAATTCTTTGGCGTCGGGATGCCGTTCAAAAAAACGCCTGTAGCCCTCGTGAAGTACGGGGATATAGGCGACGATGACGGACTGCATATCCTCGCGTTATTCCAGTTCGACACCGGCCAACGCTTCCTGCAGCGCTTTCACGAGTTTTGGCGTTAGTGAACGCTCTAATTTTTGCGCGGTGCTGATCTGTAAATGTCGAATTTTTGCGCTCGTTGACGTTGTCGCCATTCGTTTCAGGACGATGATGCTTCCGCAATATTTTTTGAGTTGGGCGATCTCTTTTTTGCTGTACGCATCTTTCGTTGTGACGAGCACATCTGGTCTGACAATTTTAATCAGATGCCATTTTGGATCTTTCAGGTTTTTCAGAACAACGATATCCACAGGACGGAGATGCATGACCATTTCCATGCGCTCATCTTCAGGGACGACAGGCCGTTCCGGGCCTTTTCGCGCTTGGATTTTTTTATCGCTGTCTACTCCCACGATCAACACATCCCCTCTTTTTTTTGCTGCCTCCAAATATCGCGCGTGCCCAATATGGACAAGGTCGTATGACCCTTGGGTCAACACAATTTTCGCACCCAGTATCTTTAAACTTTCGACAACGGCATTGAGGCGCGCGTCTCCGTTGATCATCCGTTCCGTCGTGTTCACACACGTGGCAAACGCGCTGGGAAATGACGAGTGCATAATGCTACACCTTATCAGTTCTGCGGGCTTTTCGAAAGTTCCCGTTATAACCCATAAATACTGTTACCGAACTCCGACTGGATATCCCATAATTC
>CAYHYU010000034.1:0-9172 GCA_964360885.1 uncultured Gammaproteobacteria bacterium
TGCATACAGGATCGCGCGCATAACCTGCTGATCGCCGCCCGTGCCCGTTTCGTCGAGAACGACAAGCGGCATGATCCGAACACGCCAGGCAACGCCCGAGATGCCGATGTCGTTATTTCCCGCAGCCGCGATGATGGACGCGACGGCTGTCGCATGCATCCATGCCTCGTCTGATCCGTTCACGGACATGCGTGGTTCAACGTCGGGACTGTTCGTTACGAAGTTCCATCCGTGTAGGTCGTCTGCATAACCGTTGCCGTCGTCGTCCTTGCCATTTCCCGCAATCTCGCCTTGATTGGCCCAGATATTCTGCTGCAAATCTTCATGTGTGATATCCATCACGCCATCGAGAACTGCAACGATGACGTCGCGTGAGCCGGTCGTCACGTTCCAGCCATCCCGGGTGGATATGCTGTCGAGATACCACTGCCGTCCGAGAAACGTGTCATCGGTTGAAACAGACGCGGCAGAAATGAGAAACGGAAAAAGCAGCAAGCAGCAAGCAGTCCCGCCACCATAATAAAAAAATATTTGAAAGCGGGATCCCGTCAGAGGCGGGACAAGCAGCAGGGATAGAAGACGGAAAATCATACCCGTGATTGTACTATGAACGACGTACGATTGACTATGAGCGATGGGTTGCTTACACGCTCGACACGTCGAGCATATTCTGTCACTCTAGATGCACGATATGTACTCGCGGCACATCCAGTTCAAACAATTCCTCCTGCTTCTGGGTGACTACGCCATATTCCATCTCGCGCTCGTCGCAACACTGTTTTTACGATATGGAGCTGTAACGTCGACTGATTATCACAACCATCTCCTCCCTTTTGCGATCCTCGGCGTCCTCTGGGTCGTGTCATTTTATGTCGTCGGACTCTATGATCTGGCACTCACCCGCGACAGCTTGAGATTCTTCCGCGCGTATCTTGAAGGCATGCTCGCGAATCTCGCGATCGCGCTCGGTTTCTTTTATCTCATTCCCATTTTCGGGATCGCGCCGCGCACGAACCTCTTGCTCTACTTCGCCTGCGGACTTCTCCTCGGCTATGCGTGGCGGCTCATGTTCAATCGCGCAATTGCGCCTGCGCTCTTCCGGAATCGTGTGCTCTATGTGGGAAACGCGATGGATGCGGCGAAGGTGCACAACCTTTTCCAGAAAAGCGCACACGGATTCGAGCTCGTCGCGGTCGTAGAAACCGCGCCCGGAACGCGCTTTGACACCGGCGAAGTGACATGGCACGCGAACCTCGACGCGATCGATGGCGTACTCCGTGAACGCGGCGTGCAGACAATCGTCCTCGGCCACAGACCAGACGAAATTCCAGGACTCCGCGACGCGCTCTACAAGACGCTTTTTACGCCCGTGACGCTCCTAGACCGTGCATCGCTTGAAGAAACGGTGACGGGTCGCGTACCAGTCGAGTACGTCTCACAAACGTGGTTTCTCGAGCATCTTCGCGAGCATGAAAAGACATGGTACGAAGCGCTCAAACGAGTGGGAGATCTTTTGCTTGCGATCCCTGTTGGTGTGATGACGCTTTCTCTTTTTCCATTCATCGCGGGTCTCATTAAACTGTCATCGTCAGGCCCCGTCTTCTTCCGACAACAACGCATCGGAAAACACGGCGCGCCATTGCGTCTCGTAAAATTTCGAACCATGAAAGCAGACGCGGAAAAAAATGGCGCTCAATTCACCGCGGATGCGAAGACGGATCCGCGATTATTTCCAGTCGGACGGTTTCTACGCCGGACACGGCTGGATGAACTGCCACAGGTATGGAATATCCTGCGCGGCGACATGAGTTTTATCGGTCCGCGGCCTGAACGTCCTGAATTCGTCGAAGAACTTATTCGACAGATGCCATACTATGCGCTCCGACACCTCACGCGGCCTGGCCTCTCCGGTTGGGCGCAAGTGCAATATCTCACACCAATCGCAAAACTCGATGATAATCTCGTGAAACTGCAATACGACCTCTACTACGTGAAAAATCGATCAATTCTTCTCGATGCGGCAATTTTCTTAAAGACGATTGGGATTGTGCTACGGAGACAGGGAACGTAATTCAGCATTCAATCCCCTCGTCTTTCAGCAATTGTCGCAGTCCTTCATCAAATGTGATACGCGGCTCCCAGTCGAGAAGTTCTTTTGTGAGGGAAATGTCCGCGCATGTGTGCCGCGCTTCGCCTGTCCGGCCTTCCTGATGCGTGAAGGGACTACCAAACAGACGCGCGATTTTTATCACGGAGTGCTGCTCTCCCGCCCCAACGTTGACGACTTCGCCTTTTCCGACTTTCGATGACGTCATGGCGAGAAGATTTGCCCGAACGACATCGAAGACGTGCGTAAAATCGCGCGTCTGTTCGCCATCGCCGTGGATCGTCAGCGACTCTCCTGCTTGTTTTTGACGTTTGAAGACGGAAATGACCGTCACGTACGCACCTTCGTCCGCCATACGCGGTCCGTAGACGTTGAAATAGCGCAATGAGACGGTCTCGAGCCCATAAAAACGCGAGAACATCTCGCATTTCTTCTCGCCGATGTATTTATGCAGCGCGTACGGATTCAACGGGTTCGGCGGCATGTCAGGACGGAGCGGTAGAATTTCTTGCGCGCCGTACGCAGACGACGATCCGGAATAAACGACACGTTTGACCCCCGCATCGCGTGCCGCGACAAGGACATTCAACGTGCCGAAGATATTCGCCTGCGCGGATTCGATAGGATGATCGATCGAGAACGGGACGCGTGGAAGTGCGCCAACGTGAAAAACACCCTCCACGCCCTCGAACGCCTGACGGATCTCGTCGAGTTTTGTAAAATCGCCAAAAACGAATTCCGCGGCTTCCGGGATGCGTTCGCGCTTGCCCGTCGAGAGGTTGTCGAGAATGCGAACGCGATGCCCTTCGCGAAGAAGCGCATCTGCGAGATGCGATCCGATGAATCCGGCTCCGCCTGTGACGAGATAGTGTGACATGTTTTGACTCTATCCTATTCCTTTTTCTTTGGCGATCCTTCTTCCCACCGAATATCAAGCCCCTGCGACTCGCAGAGCAGGTTATTGTATTGTTCCGCCTGCTTGAGGAGAGAAAGATCCACGCCGAGCTGCTCCGCAAGCTGGATGATGGACCGCGTGTCTTTCGGGAGGCATTTCCCGCCATAGCCGCGATATCCCTTATGATGAATGTCCCAATGATGCGTTCCCATCCACGGCTCGGCTTTGATGCAGTCCTTCACGTCATCATACGCGATACCCAGCGACGTACAAAGTTCGTACATCTGATTCGCATAAGCGACCTTCAGCGAATAAAATGCATTCCCCATATACTTCACCGTTTCGGCGACTCGAGCGTGGACGATTTTTTCGAATGCCGCGCGCGGCAAGAGATCGAGAACCATTTCCGCGTCCCGACGACTTTCTGGCGTGTAGCCAACGATCTGGCGATTCGGATGTTGCATGTCCTGATCCACACGCGTTTCTGTCAAAAATTCCGGATTGAACAGAATGCGGTGCTGCGGAAATATTGCCTGAAGTTTATCCGTCGTTCCCGGAAGAATCGTGGACTTTAAGACGACGGTTTTTCCGGGCACAGGGATCGTATTCAAGGCCGCACGCAAAAACGTATCGTCGAATCCGCTTGCTGGATAGAACGGGGTTGGGACCGCAATAAAAATCACGTCCGCATCGCGGAGAACGTTCACATCATGATGCCCCTTCGGTGGATCGAAGAGACCCGTCTGGATATTCTGCGATTTGAAATATCGATCGAGTGCGCTGCCAACGAAACCAGTGCCGATGATGGAGATACGGGGCATGAAACATATGGTATCCGAAGGAGCGAAAAGATCAACTTGAACAGCTCATCGACGATACGATTCGGACTGTTCCGCTTCTTCTCTCGCATGCGCGATCAGTCCGACTGTCCGTGCAGCAATAAAAATAGCGTCCGCGAGATCCGCGGGTGCGCCGAGATCCGCGATCAGCGCGCCAATCGCACCGTCGACGTTGAGCGGCAGCGGCTTTCCTTTTCGTTCGGAAAAAACGCGCGAGACGTCGTTCGCCAGATCGCAATGCGGCGTTGCCGTGAGTTGCGACTTCGCGATTTCGACGAGCTTCACCGCGCGCGGATCGATGTCGTACTCCGGATGTCCGATGCCTGGGATGCGGCGTTTGTCCGTGAGTGACTTTGTCACGATGGACTCCGCGGATTCATTCCTCGCAATCGCATCGCGGAGCCACTGGGACGCAGCACTCGCCGCATTCCCATGACGCGGACCAAGCGTGAGGAGACCAGCCGCGACCGAATCCGCGAGCGGCTTTCCGCAACTTGCGACTGTTCGAGCGACCATGGCGGATGGGGGCTTCTCGCCGTGATCGACGCACGCGACAAGGCATGCGGAGAGAATTCTTTTCGTCTTCTCATCCGGCCGAACGCCTGTCCACGCAAACCACAACGTGGACACAAAATCCCCTTCTGCGATGAGCTGGGTAATCGGCATATCATGCAATCGGTATTCGTCAGCCATAGATTTTTATAGTAGACAGAAAATTTGTCATTGTGTCAACGCACGGAACGCCACGCGCGATGATCCCACGGCGGAGTTCCGCGACTGGCGGATCGTCTTCGCCGAGAATCGTCCCCGTATGGCCATACGGTAATCCGCGAGGAAGGAAGTCAAGCGACTCGCCCGCGAGGAAGATGACGATCGGTTTTGAAAACGTGAACTCGCCGGAGGCGATATTGCGGAGCAAGGCGCGGCCCGGCTCGACGAACAGCGCGAGCGACGTCACGTCGGGAAGCGATTCGTTCCACCGAATCGCGTCTTCGAGCGAAAACCCGACGATGCGATCGCCGCCCGTCGCAAGCGCCGTTCGGATTCCGATCCCTTCTCTCGCAAGCGACATCATGAGTTCGTTCGTCATGCCGCCGGACGTTGAGATAACGGCGACACCGCCTTCTTTCAATGAATCAAAAGGTGATTCACCTCCGAGATACCCAACGCGGAAACGTGGAAACTGAAGATAGCCGATGGAACTTGGTCCAAGGAGCGTTGCTCCGGCATGCGCGACCATATCTCGCATGCGGCGCACGTCATGCACTGGAACGTTTTCCGTGAGGAGGTGAATGTGCGTGACTCCCGCGGCAATCGCTTCCTCCACCGCACCGAGAACACGCGGCGCGGGAACAACGATGCTTGAGACGGCTGTATCCGAAAATTTCTCGTGAAGCGCGGCGACAGAATCGAACACCGGTTTGCCTTCGACGAGCTGTCCTCCTTTTCCAGGCGTCACGCCGCCGACGACGTTCGCGCCGCTCGCGACGAGCCAGCGCGTCATACGCGCGCCTTCTTTCCCCGTGATGCCCTGGATCAAAATGGGCGTTGTCGGATCAAACAGTTTCCAGCTCATACGATTTTGGCCGCGACGACGACCGCGCGCGCCGAGGCGTCGAGATCCGTGTCCGCTCGATCGAATCTCAACGACACGCCGCGTTCTTCAGCCCAGCGCGTCGCGTCTTGGACGGCTTCTTCGGCGTTCGGCCCGTCGCGCCGGATGACGACCGGCACGCGGAGATTCACGTCATCCGCCGCGGCAAGCGTTGCGTTCACGGTCGCTTGGATGTCCGTAAAGTTCGCGTACGATCCCGCGATCCAGATCGCGCGGATTCCCGGCTTTGCGAGCACGATCTTCGATGCGCGGCGGACTGACTCCGGATCCGGATTCCCGCTCATCTCGATATAGTTCGCCGGACGACCGCCAGCGCGCTGGAGCGCGTCGAGAGCGACAATGCTCGCACCTCCGCCGGAGAGGATCACGGCGATATCACCGTCGAGTTCGATGGGCGTCGCGAGACGATGAAGTTCCGACCATTCCGGATGACGGAATGCCGCCGCGCCGTCGAGTTCCACTTTCGCGTCGAGCGCGACGTATGAGCCATCCGCGAGAATCGCGAGCGGATTGATCTCGATCGAGAGCGCGTCGTTCTTTTCCATCGCCGCTTTGAGTTTCGAGAGAATCTCTGGAACATTTTTTTCATCGAGACCGTACGTTTTCATCCCTGACGCGGATGCGCCGCCTGTTTTCGAAAACCCGACGCGCGAAAAATCAACCATCGCGATCCATTCTTCTTTGAGCGGGACAGCGGTTTCGATCAACAGGCCCGCGCATGGCGTCTCACCGACCGCCTCTCGGATCTTCGCGATCGCATCCATCGCTTCCTCCCGCGACTCCACGCGGCGAACAAGACCCTCAACGCCGCGGCGGCCGCGGAGAAGCTGGGCCTTCACATAGAGCGGATACGATGCCGTCGCGAGAAACGGTTGCGGATCGTCGTCGAAATGAAAAAGCCGCCCTTCGGGGACGGCGATGCCCGCAGTGCGGAGAAGGCGCTTGCCGTCCGATTCGATGAGCTTCATGGTTAGAAAATGGACTCCTCGATGTACGTCTCGTTCGTTTTGAGGAGTTCGACGATCTGTTCGCGCGTGAGGCGGTTCGACTGGAGCTCCGGAGTGTCCGTCGTGTATTCCTTTTCCTCGATCCGCACCGCGCCCGGATATTCCTCGTCGCCGACCGGCACGTTCGCCCCGTCGATGAACGGCTTCAAAATGAACATCTCCGGCGTCTCAAGCGCGTTGAAACATTCGTCGCGCCCGACGAGTTTTTCGTGTATCCGTTCTCCGTTGATCTTTCCGATCACGTCGATCTTGATGGCCGCGGGGTCGTGTCCGTATTTCGGCGCGTAGACCTCGACGAGCGACTGCGCCAGATCGTTGATCTTGATGATCGACATTTTCAGGATGAACACCTCGCGGTCTTTCATCATTTCCGCCGCTTTGAAAATCAGTTTGACGGACTGGTCGATGGACATAAAAAAACGGTGCATCCCCGGATCCGTCAAAGTGATGGGTCCGCCCTGTTTGATCTGGCGGCAGAACAGCGGGATGACGGACCCGCGCGTGCCGATCACGTTTCCGAACCGGACGAAACAAAATTTCGTCTGTTTCGATCCTTTGTAATTGGACGTCGCGGACATGAGCTTTTCCGCGAGAAGCTTCGTGCATCCGAGCACGCTCGTCGGATCCGCGGCCTTGTCCGTCGAAATGCCGACGACTTTATCCACGCGGTTCTCGAGCGCGCACTCGATCACGTTCTGCGTGCCGATCACGTTCGTCTTCACGGCTTCGAACGGGTTATTCTCGCTTCCGAGAACGTGTTTCAGCGCCGCGGCGTGGAATACGATGTCAACGCCTTCCATCGCCATGCGAAGACGATCCTTGTCGCGCACGTCGCCGAGAAGCATGTTCACGCGCGGGTCGTTGCCGAGCCGGATGCGCGCCTGGAACTGTTTGCTGTCGTCGCGGCTGAACACGCGGATGCGCTTCGGGTTGAACGAAAGCAACTGACGGACGATGTTGAATCCGATCGATCCGGTTCCGCCGGTCACGAGTATTTTTTTGCCCTGAAACTCATTCGTCATACGCTCGGAGTACCTGAATAAGTCTCTGTAAAATAACACGAACGTCCCTTTCCGTCAATCCGATATACAGGGGAAGCGCGAGGGAACGGTCGCTGATCCGTTCGGAAATCGGGAAATCGCCCTTCCGGAATCCGAATTGTTTCCGGTAAAAACTCAACAGGTGAATCGACGGAAGATACGGCTTTGTTTGGACGCCGATCTTCTTGAGATCGTGGATGACGTCGTCGCGCTTCGCGTTCTTTCCCTTCAATCGAACGACGTAGACGAAATAGGTGTGCGTGTTTCCCTTCGCGATCTTCGGCGTTTCAACGAGATCCGCGTACGGCGCGAGCGCGCGGTCATACCATTTCGCGACCTGTTGGCGCTTACGGATCAGGAAATCAATCTTCTTCAACTGTTCGAGACCAACGGTCGCGCTCATTTCGTCCATCCGGTAGTTGTATCCGAGCCGGACATGATCGAGCCATTGGAGATCGTCCCCTCTCCCATGGTTCGCGAGGCTCCGCGTAAGCTCGGCGACGCGCTCCGAATCCGTCACGAGAATCCCGCCTTCGCCCGTCGTCATCTGTTTGTTCGGATAAAAAGCGAACACCGCAGATTCGCCGAACGTCCCGACCTTTTTCTGCTTATACGTCGCGTTCACGGATTCGCACGCGTCTTCGATGATCTTCAGCCGGTGCTTCCGCGCGATCTTCACGATGGGATTCATGTCCGCGGCCTGGCCAAAAATGTGAACGACGAGAATCGCTTTCGTTTGTTTCGTAATCTTTTTCTCGATCAGCTTCGGATCCATGTTCGCGGTTACGGGATCAACATCAACGAACACGGGTTTCGCGCCGACGTAGAGAATCGCATTCGCGGACGCAACGAACGAGAACGGCGACGTGATGACCTCATCGCCTTTTCCAATCCCCGCCGCGAGCATCGCAAGGTGAAGGCCGGAAGTTCCGCTCGAGACGGACACGGCATATTTCGTTCCGATCTCTTTCGCGAATGCGTTTTCAAATTCCCGGTGCACGGGACCCAAGCTCAAATACCCGCTTTTCAGGACGCGCGTGACGGCGCGGATCTCATCCGCTCCGATGAACGGCTTGGCGACGGGATAGGTTTTCATAATGGGCGGATGACTTTGGCAGGAACCCCGAATGCGACGACGTTCGGCGGGATGTCCTTATTCACGAACGAACACGCGCCGACGATCGCATTCTCGCCGATCGTGACGCCTGGCATCACGACGGAATGCGAACCGATCTTGCAATTCTTTTTCAGCGTGACCTTCCCTTGCTTCCCGTCAATCGTGGAGATGGAATAGATGGAACAGTGGGATCCGATCTGGACGTCGTCTTCGATCACGACGCCGTGTTTCGCGTTGATGTAGGTGAATGCGCCGATATCCGTCTTCCGGCCGAGCGACAGATTCGCGGCGTTCTGAACCAGCCAATTCCACTTGGTGAGCTTCCCCTCTTCGATCTGCGGAGGGGTCCAATCGGAAAATCGCGGGTCCATGATCAGTATGAGATGCGCTTTGAGAGCAGTCGTGAATCTACCACAATTTCTTCGAGGATGCGAGCCACGCGCGGTCCCGTTGCGCCGTCTCCCCACGGGTTCGTGACGTCTCCGAGCGACGACCGGAAGGAATCGGAGAGCGCGCGTGTGATCGCGTCAGCGATCGCGTCGCGGTGATGTA
>CAYHYU010000035.1:0-8656 GCA_964360885.1 uncultured Gammaproteobacteria bacterium
AATTGAGCGAGGAGGATCACCGCGCCGTTTCCGAAAACCTCACGGAAGAGGAGTTGGCTATTTTCGATATTCTCCGCAAGGAAAAACTCAATCCGGCCGAAGTCGATCAAGTGAAAAAAGTCGCCAAAGAGTTGCTGGCCATGTTGAAAGCGGAAAAACTGGTTTTGGATTGGAAGCGAAAAGAGGAAACCCGGGCCGACGTGAAGATAACCATCCGCGATATGCTCTACGACGAGCTCCCGGGCCCGGCATACACCGAATCGGACTGCGAAGATAGAACACAAAAAGCATATTTTCACGTCTACGACAGCTACGTGGATGAAACAATGAATGTTTACGCATAAACACAAACAAACAAAAACGCCCCTTCAAAGAAAGGTTCTTGTTGGGATGTCCGGCGGAGTCGATTCCAGCGTCGCCGCGTCATTGCTCGTGCGAGAAGGGTACGACGTGATTGGCGGGTTCATGAAAAATTGGAGTGACACGAAAGATTTGTGGACCGGCGAATGCGAATGGCGCGGCGAACGGCGCGATGCCATGCGCGTCGCGGCGAAACTTGGAATCCCGCTTCTGACATTCGATTTTGAAGAGGCGTATCGGGCGCATGTCGTCAACGATTTGTTTCGAGGATATGAAGCCGGGGAAACGCCGAATCCTGACGTGTTGTGCAATGAGTTCATTAAATTCGGTCTCTTCTTCGAAGAAGCAATGCGACGTGGATGTGAGTACGTCGCAATGGGACATTATGCGAGGGTGATTCATTCGCAGCAGATCGCACACCACAAGCAACAGGGGACTGAAACGGAATGCAGGTTGTTTCGCGGCGTTGATTCTAAAAAAGACCAATCGTATTTTTTATATCGTGTACCGCAAAACGTTTTACGACGCACGATCTTTCCTATCGGTCATCTCCATAAATCAGAAGTCCGAAAAATCGCCCACGAAATGAATCTTCCCGTTGCAAAAAAACCAGACAGTCAAGGAATTTGTTTCATCGGCAAGCTCAATATGGTCGAGTTTTTAAGAAAGAAAATACCTTCACGTCCCGGCAAGATCGTTGATGAGCATGGAAATGTCCTTGGCCAGCACGAAGGTCTTGATGGCTATACGATCGGGCAGCGCCACAGAATCCATGTCTCTCGCGGCGAAGAGCCGTGGTACGTCGCGCAGAAAAATGTAAAAATGAACACACTTGTTATCGTGCAGGGCTCGGAACATCCACAACTGTTTCGAAGCGACGCGACGATCCGAGATCTCCACTGGATATCTGGACAGCCGCCGACATTGCCTCTCGAGTGCGACGTTCAAATGAGATATCGGCAGGAGCCGGTGCGTGCAACAATGACGCAACGCGCAACGGACAACTGGCAACTGCAATGTGAAAAGCCCGTCAAAGCCATCGCGCCCGGACAGTCCGCCGTGTTGTATTCCGGCGATGAGTGCCTTGGCGGAGGGAAGATCATATCGGCTCATTGACGGGAATGCCCACTCTGTTCTTCGAGAGGTCTCTTTGGTATTCTGTGGCCATCTATGGTGTTCTCAACGGACAAGGGACACAAACAGACCAAACGGTTTGAGGGCATTTCACTTGTCTATTTGGTGTTTTTTGTGCTTGCGGTCATGGCGCCTTCGCTCGTTCGACGCGATTATTTCGGCATCAGCCAGACGGTGCTCGAAGAAACATTCATCTTTGTCATGGGTCTTGCAAGTTTACTTACCGTCGTGGTGTACGAGCGAATGATGGAGAAGCGGCTGCTTGAACGGGATACGGCGACGCAGAACGTCGAACGTGTCACAAAAGAGCTTGTCGAGTCGTACAAGTATATCGGATCCATCAATCGCCAGCTCGAGGTGTTGAAAAAACTCGCGAACGAAACGTCCATTTCACTCGTGAAATCAGACGCGTACTGGAAAGATCTTCTCCAATCGCTCGCGTCGAACGCCGCATCGTGCGTGAATGCCCCGCGCGTGCTTGTCCGATTCGTAGAACTTGAGAAGCTCCGTACGGATCGCGAGGTCTTTTTCAGCCGCGGCGCAAAGGACGCGTTAAAACTTTCGAACAAAGAGCTTCGCAAACTGCACGACCAACACTCGATCTCCGCGTTTTTTCGCACGGAAGACGGCTGCGAACTGCTCGTCGTCGCATCAGATCAAAAGGACTCCCCGATACATGCATTCCTCATTGTCGAAGCGGATGCATCTCGCATCACGGATGTCGATATCTCACTGATGAAAGTGTTTGCGAACCAGGCCGAGCTTGTGTACGCATCGCTCATTCGAACGCGCGAGAGCGCCGAAACACCCATCCAGATTCTCGAACGCATGACCGCGGAGCCGCTCCGTGAAGTCACGTAATGCTATGATGCTCACAGATCTCCGCGCTCTTTTTCTCAAATTTTGTATTGAAAAAGGTCATGCGATTCTCCCATCCGCGTCCCTGATTCCCGAGAATGATCCGACGGTTCTGTTCACGACCGCGGGGATGCATCCGCTTGTTCCGTATCTCATGGGACAGTCGCATCCAATGGGAAAACGGCTCGCAAATTGTCAAAAATGTTTGCGTACCGTTGATATTTTTGATGTCGGTGACAATCGTCATCTGACGTTTTTTGAGATGCTGGGCAATTGGTCGCTTGGCGATTATTTTAAGCAAGAAGCGATCGCGTGGTCATTCGAGTTTTTGACAGATAAAAAATGGCTCGGAATCGATCCCTCTCGCCTGTATGTGACGGTGTTCGCTGGAGATGACGATGCGCCGCGCGACGAAGAATCCATTGGCATCTGGCAGGCGCAATTTGAAGTCGTCGGGATCGCAGCGGACGTTGGTGAGCGCATTTTTGCGTATCCCAAAGCGAATAATTGGTGGGGACCTGCCGGACACACAGGCCCCTGCGGCCCAAATACGGAAATGTTTTACGACACTGGTCGCGCGCATGACACGTCATTCGGCACCGTCTGTCATCCGAACTGCGACTGTGGGAGATTCGTTGAAATCTGGAATAACGTCTTCATGGTCTACGAAAAAAGATCAGATGAGACATTCGTTCCGCTCGCGCAAAAAAACGTTGATACGGGGATGGGCCTCGAACGTGTGGCCGCGCTCCTCCAAGGCGTTCCGACGGTTTTCGATATTCGCGAGATGAAGGTGATCGCAGAAGCGATCGAGCAGTTGGCGGCAAAAGAGCAGCAAGGAATTCGCACTTCTGCACACGCGACCAGTACTCGCATCATCATAGACCACGTTCGCGCGGCGACGTTTATCATCGGCGATGAGCGTGGCGTTGTGCCATCGAACGTCGGCCAAGGATATATCGTGCGCCGCTTGATCCGTCGCGCGGTGCGAGAAGGACGGCGGCTGGGGATCCGCGAGCCATTTCTCGCAAAACTCGCAGACGTCGTCATCGGCGAATTTGGAACGCATTACACGGAGCTCGAGGCGAACCGCACACGCATCGTCACGGAGATAGATCGCGAGGAGGAAAAATTTTCACGCACAATCGAAAAAGGTCTCAAAGAATTCGAAAAAATGATGAACGACCGCGTCATCACGGGCACAGAAGCGTTTATTCTGTTCTCGACGTATGGATTTCCGCTTGAGCTCACGCAAGAGCTTGTCGGGGAAAAGAACGGCAATCTCGATCTCGAGGAATTCCGCCGTGAGTTTGAGAAGCATCAAGAGCTTTCGCGAAACGCAGCTCGCGGAACGTTCGCCGGCGGGCTCGCGGATCATTCCACCGAAACGACGCGATTGCACACCGCGACGCACCTCCTCCACCGCGCGCTCAAAAACGTTCTCGGCGATCACGTCGAACAAAAGGGGAGCAACATCACGGCCGAGCGGCTGCGGTTTGACTTCTCGCACGGTAAAAAGATGACGCCGGACGAGATCCAAAAGGTCGAAGAGATGGTGAACGATGCGATCCGTCGAGATCTTCCAGTTTCGTGTGACGTTATGACTCTCAAGGAGGCGAAGGCGTGTGGCGCACTTGGATATTTTGAGGACACCTATGCGCAGCTCGGCGGCAGAATCAAGGTGTATAGCGTCGGGGATGGCGAGAAGGGATATTACAGCAAAGAAATCTGTGGCGGACCGCACGTCTCTCACACGGGCGAACTTGGATTCTTCAAGATTCAAAAAGAAGAAGCCGTGTCCGCAGGCGTGCGACGGCTCAAGGCGACTGTGATTGGGCTCATTTCGTGAAAATGAGATCCAACGATGGCGTGATGGCGTTGAACGGAATGCCGAAAAAGTTGAGGAGAATTTCGATGGGAGCAAGGAGCGCGTAGCACATCGCAGGGGATGAACGTCGAACGCATTTCCATCGGACGTCTCCTCCGCGTGCGTTGAGGCAGGTCGCGTGAGGGATCGCGCGCGTGATGAACCGATACGTTGATCCGACGATTCCGTCCGCCACATATTCATCGCAGGATTTTCCTCGTGGAACGATACGCGAGAAGCGTCTCGCCATAGCGCAGGAGATCGAGAGAGGCAACCAGGGAATGAGCGGCAACCCGGTCGTATGCGCATCGAATGGGATGAGTCGGTTTGGCGTCTCGTCAATCACAAGAAGGCCTCCTGGTTTGAGGCAACGATATCCTTCGTGAAGGATTGCGCGGCGCAACGTTGGTGAGATATGTTCGATCACGGCGTTAAACGTCACGAGATCGAATTCACCGTCTGGAAATGAAAGCCGAGATGCATCGCTTGTGTGAAGAAATTGCACGCGGTCGAGCACTCCTTCTTCTTTTGCGCGGCGGCGTGCGAGATCGACAAATCGCGCATCCGGCTCCACGCCCGTGACATGTGTGGCGCCGCAATCGAGCATCACGAGCGCCGAGGAGCCGCAGCCGGAGCCGATGTCGAGTACGCGAGCGCCGCGGAACGTTCCAAAGCGATTCACGAGCGTCTCGAGCCGCGCGCGAATGTAGTTTGGATCCTCACGGCGATTGAGTTCATCCTGCCACCAATCTCCTTTGATGCGCTTGAGAAGCGCGAGCGTTTCCGATGAATGGTTCATGCCCGTATGCTAGCATCTTGACCGCATCTTCGTCATCTTGATATCATGTACGCACGTAATGTCCACCCAGACACAATTGATGTGCCTATGAGCTCCTCGGGAACGAAGGATTTTTTGATTGTGAAGGGAGTCGTCGAGGAGTCCTTGCCTGCCGCGACCTTTCGGGTACGCCTCGAGAATGGGCAGCTTCTTTTGTGCCATATGGCAGGGAAATTACGTATGCACCGCATACGCCTGACCCCTGGGGACGAGGTCCAGGTCGAGGTCACGCCCTATGATTTGACAAAAGGAAGGATCACGTATAGACTCTAGCCCACCCCTTTTTTGGGTATTTATGAAAGTTCGGTCCTCTGTCAAGGCCATGTGCCGTGAATGTCAGGTTCTCCGACGCAAGGGTCGGGTTGTCGTCGTGTGTAAGAAGAATCCAAAGCATAAGCAACGTCAAGGTTAAATCGAGAATATGGCACGAATCGCAGGGGTCACGCTCCCCGCACACAAAAAAATTGACATCGGCCTTCTGGCCATTTACGGCATTGGTCGCACGACCGCGAAAAAGATCCTCGCGGAGAGTTCTGTGTCTCCGGACGTCCGCGTACAGGATCTGACGGAAGCGCAGACAATCAAGCTTCGCGACGTTGTAGAAAAGGGATTCAAAGTCGAAGGCGAACTTCGACGCGATGTGATGTCACATATCAAGCGTCTCAAGGAAATTGGATCCTACAGGGGTACCCGCCACAGTAAATCGCTTCCCGTTCGTGGACAGCGAACGAAGACGAATTCCCGGACGATTCGCGGAAATGTGCGCCGGACGATGGGATCAGGAAAACGAAAACTTGATAAGACATAAGGAACGGAACGAGAGAACACCTATGACTGATCAAACAGTGCAACCGGACACAACGGCTGTCGCCAATGAGAAAAAAGCGAAAGCGAAACCCTCGAAGCGCCGTTCATCTTCAAAAAAGAAGGCGCTGATGCCGCGTGCTCATGCGTACATTCAGGCAACGTACAACAACACGATCGTGACGCTGACGGATCTCAACGGCAACGCTCTTGCGTGGTCGAGTTCCGGTTCGTCTGGCTTCTCGGGTCCGAAAAAGTCCACTCCGTATGCCGCATCCGTCGTTGTGCGGAATGCGCTTGAAAAAACAAAGGATCATGAAATCAAGGAAGTACATATGTACATTACCGGCGTCGGACAAGGCCGCGAGGGTGCGATTCGCGCGTTTCAGGCGAATGGAATAAACGTTCTTTCGATCAAAGATGTGACGCCGATCCCGCATAACGGATGCCGTCCACCGCGCCCGCGCCGCGTGTGATGTTTGTGATCCACCGCCCACGAATATGAGAATGAAAATCACCGCAAAACGAGTCCGTCGTGAAGGACTCAACCTCGATGGACGCGAGAAGATGGCGCGAATTTTGAGCAAGCGTCCATACGCTCCGGGCGTTCACGGTCCGACGGGCAGAACGCGCATGACGGATTATGGAAAACAACTCCGTGAAAAGCAGCGCGCCAAGCTTGTGTACGGACTGATGGAGCGGCAATTTCACAATCTGTTCGAGAAGGCGGAGCACATGAAAGGAGACACGGGTGAAAATCTCGTGCGTTTGCTTGAGACGCGCCTCGACAACGTCGTGTTTCGCTCCGGTTTTGCAAAGACACGCGCCTCGGCGCGTCAACTCGTGTCGCACGCTCATGTGGACGTCAACGGCGCAAAGGTCAATATCCCCTCCTATCGCGTAAGCGTCGGCGACCTCATCTCGATCCGCACGACGAAGCGCGAAAAGAAGAATTGGAAAGCGTTTGCAGAGAGCGCGGTCTACGTCGATGCCCCGTCGTGGATCACGTCGAATCCTGCAGACCTCTCCGCGAAGATCACCAGCGTGCCGGCGGGAGAGGAATTGAAGCAAATCTTTGACGTTAAACCTATCGTTGAATTTTATTCGCGCTAACGCCGCTCTGTGCGTTTCACTATGGAATCACTTCTTCTTCCCTCTAAAATCCGGTTCGCGCACGGCGACCGGCCGAATCAGGGCATTCTCACCGTCGAGCCATGCGCGCAGGGGTATGGAACGACGCTCGGAAACGCGCTTCGCCGCGTGCTGTTGTCGTCATTGCCCGGCGCGGCGGTGACCGCCGTGAAGATCAAGGGCGCGGATCACGAATACTCAACGCTTCCGCATGTGAAAGAAGACGTGTTGGAAATCATTCTCAATCTCAAAACGCTTCGGTTAAAGTGCTTTTCGGATCAACCGGTAAAACTTTCTCTCTCTGCGAAAGGCGAAAAGGTCGTGACCGCGAAAGATTTTTCTAAGAACGCGGACGTTGAAATCGCGAATCCTGAACTTGTGATCGCGACGCTCACGGAGAAGTCCGCGGCGATTGAGCTTGAAATAACGGTTGAACAGGGCCGCGGGTATCGCACAACGGAGGAGCGCGCGGGAGAAAAGCTTGATCTCGGCATGATCGCGATCGATGCCCTGTACAGCCCCGTGATGAACGTATCCTATACGGTCGAGGCCACGCGTCTCGGCGAAAAAACGGACTATGACAAACTTCTTCTGCGCGTGGAAACGGACGGCAGCATCGACCCGATCGATGCATGCCGCACATCGGTCGCGATTCTTCTTGATCACCTGAATTTGCTTCGCGACTCGCTCGCAGAAATCACGTATGAAACATAATCGAAAAGGAAAAACGCTTGACAGGAGCAACGGCCCGCGCCGTGCGTTGCTTCGGAATCTTGCCACATCGCTCGTACTCTACGAGAACATGAACACGACCCTCGCAAAGGCAAAAGCCGTACGTCCGATCGTTGAAAAACTTCTTACGACCGCGCGGCGCAAAACGCTTGTCGCTCGCCGTCGGATCGCCAGAGTTCTCACGATTGAATCCGCCATCAACAAAATGCTGGAAGAACTTGGTCCGCGATATGCGTCACGTCCGGGCGGATACACACGCATCATCAAACTTGGCCGACGTGAAGGCGATGGCGCGGAAATTGCTCAAATTCAATTCGTGAAAGATTGAGTATGTCCTGGAACACGCAACGCGGCATGCCGACAATCGTTCGCGCGACGCACGAAATCGACGCGACGGGAAAAGTCGTAGGTCGGCTTGCGACGCACATCGCGAGAATCCTCATGGGCAAGCACAAATCGACCTATGTGCCGCACATTGATGCGGGCGATTTTGTGAAGGTACAAAACGCCGCACGGGCGGAATTTACGGGCAAAAAATGGGAGCAAAAAGTCCACTTCCGATCGTCGAATCGTCCCGGAGGAATAAAGCGTATTCCTGTCGCAAAACTTCGCAAGGAGAATCCGGGTGAAATTATCCGTCATGCGGTGAAATACATGCTTCCAAAAAATCGCACGCAATCCGCCCGACTCAAACGCTTGATCATCGTGTAATACTATGACGACTGCACAGAAAGAAACAAAGGTTCCCAAAGTCGCAAAGGAGCCGAAAGTGAAGAAAGAGGCGAAACCGCGGAAGGTGGCGCAGACGAAAGAGGCAGAGGTGGAAGCCCGCGAGATGGTTGAGACAGCGGATCAAGTTGCGAGCCAACAGGCGAAAGGCGGGTCGTTCATTACGACCGTTGGACGCCGTAAAACATCGATCGCGCGCGTCC
>CAYHYU010000036.1:0-8348 GCA_964360885.1 uncultured Gammaproteobacteria bacterium
GGGAATTCCTCGCCGCCGCAGGCGGCGAAATGCGTTCGGACTAATTCAAGAATACAGCAAACATAATCCCCGGATAAAACCGGGGATTCTGTTTGCGCAATACCCCTCCTTGACATCTTTTTCATTTTTTGAGATCATTTCTCTGCTCCCTTTTCTCCTTTGCCGTATCGTCGCTGTTGCAGTTTCACTCTCATGTCGGAGGTTCGCATGACATACAGCATAACGCAGGCGCAACGTCTTGAGGATTATGCGGCGGATTCGCTCGGTTCGCTCTCCGCTTCTCCGCGCGAGTCGCGGCGGCCGTCGCCACATGCAGGGAAGCCCTGTTGCGGGATCACATCAGGGGGGACGGTTTGCGGTACGCGCATCAGTCCGCACAACTATCTCAAGACAGAATTCCCGTTTTGTCTTCCGTGCTATCAGGTTCTCCTCGAAACCGGCCACGGCGCGCTCGGCCCGCGCTTCGTCTGCATCACTCTCATGGAGGATGGGACGCTTTGTGGCAGGCGGGTCTCGAAGAAGAGCATGGATCATGGTCGTGTGCCAATCTGTCTCATGTGCATCAATCGCAAGCATGCCGAGCGTCGTCCACTTCAGTTTTTGCGCGCGTTCGCGAGAATCTAGAAGTTCGCGTATCCGGCTTCGCTCCTTCATCTCCACACCCCCGCATCTTTCCGATGCGGGTTTTCGTATGGACATCTTGCCAGAAAACCGTTATTCTCTGTCCCATTGGGCGAGGCAATCCTCGTCCCTACATATGCGTCTCTCTCAACTGTTCACAAAAACATCCAAAACGTCCCCGCATGATGCCGAAACGGCAAACGCAAAATACCTTGTTCAGGGCGGATTTGTCCGTCAAGAAATGGCGGGTGTCTACTCTTGGCTCCCGCTTGGTCTCCGCGTGCTCCGAAGGGTTGAACAGATTATCCGCGAAGAAATGAACGCGCTCGGAGCGCAAGAAATTCTCATGTCTGCGCTTGAGCCCAAAGAAAATTGGCTCACGACCGGCCGATGGGATTCCTTTGACGTGCTGTTCAAGGTTCCGTCCCAAACCGGTAAAGAGTATGCGCTCGGTCCCACGCATGAGGAGATCGTGACGCCGCTCGTGGGGTCGTTTCTCCGTTCGTATAAGGATCTCCCAATCGCCGTCTATCAGATCCAAACAAAGTTCCGTGATGAGCTTCGCGCAAAAAGCGGCGTGCTCCGTGGACGTGAGTTCGGGATGAAAGACATGTATTCGTTTCATGCGACGCAGGAAGACTTCGAAGCGTTTTATCAAAAAGCACTCGACGCGTATCTCCGCGTGTTCACACGCTGTGGACTCGACGCGAAGGTCGTGGAAGCGTCGGGCGGCTCGTTCACGAAAAAGTTTTCACACGAATTCCAGATTGTCACGCTCGCGGGCGAAGACCTCATTCTCGCCTGTCCGTCCTGTACCTTCGCGCAGAACGCGGAGATCGCGACTGTGAAAGAAGGCGACGCGTGCCCGCAATGCAGTGCGACACTCGCGATCGTGAAAGGCGTCGAGGCTGGAAACATTTTCGATCTCGGCAAGAAATTTTCCGAGGCGTTCAAGCTGGAATTTACCGACGAAGACGGCGGGCGACAAACGGTCTTCATGGGCTGTTACGGCATCGGGACGACGAGGCTCGTCGGCGCGATCGTCGAGGCCTCGCATGACGAGCGCGGGATCATCTGGCCGAAGTCCGTCGCGCCAATGCCAATCCATCTCATCTCGTTGCGTTCGAAGGATGCAGATGTCCAATCGCGCATCGCGGAAACGACTCTTGGCATCTACGAGGACCTCGCGAAAGAGGGGATCGAGGCGCTATGGGATGACCGTGATGCCTCAACGGGCGAGAAACTCGCGGACGCGGATCTTCTTGGATTGCCGCTTCGTCTTCTCGTATCGGAAAAGACGCTCAAAGAAGAGTGTGTGGAATGGAAACTACGCGCTCGATCAGAGGTACAATTCGTCAAACTTGAGGATGTGCTGGAAGAGTTGCAGACGTTCCTCTCTGCTCCTTGAGCGCGTCTTTGAGGCTCTTGCCTGATTTGAATTTTGGAACGGTGACGGATGGAATTTGGATTTTTTGATCCGGGTGTTGTGGATTCACGCCCGTGCGGCCTTTGCGCAGTTTCGCAGAAAACGTGCCAAATCCCGAGAGCGTGACTTCGCCGCCCGCGACGAGCGTGTCCGTCACAATCGTCTCGAACGTTTCGATCATGTCTTCGGCCTGCTTTTTTGTCACGCCGACCTTCTCGGCAATCTGGTTGATGAGTTCTGCTTTGTTCATATAGGGATAGGATAGTCGGCAAGTAGGCAAGTAGGCAAGTAACCATCAGAACGATCCTCCGACCCGCCTATCGCGCGTATTCGATGATGCGCGTCTCCCGCACGAGCGTCACGCGGATCTCGCCAGGATATTTGAGCGTTGCTTCGATCTTGTTCGCAATGTCGCGCGCGAGCTTCGTGGCCGCAAGATCGTCGAGCGTCTTTGGATTCACGAACACGCGGATTTCACGTCCGGCTTGGATCGCATACACTTTCTCGACGCCTTCAAACGACGACGCAGCCGCTTCCAAATCCTCGAGCCGTTTGACGTACATCTCGAGCGAGTCCTTTCTCGCGCCGGGCCGCGCGCCGGAAATCGCATCCGCGGCTTTCACGATCACGCCTTCGAGCGTCTTCGGTTTGTCTTCGTGGTGGCTGATGGACTGGTAGCAAATTTCTTCGGGGAAGCCGAATTTCTTCATGATTTGGTAGCCGAGCTCAGGATGGCTTCCTTGCATGTCATGGTCCACGGCCTTGCCGACGTCATGGAAGAGCCCGCCTTTTTTGCACACCATCACGTCGGCTTTGAGTTCTTCCGCGAGCATCGCGCCGAGCATCGCGACTTCCATCGAGTGCATGAGCGCGTTTTGACCGTAGCTTGTGCGGAATTTCAAACGTCCCAAAATTTGGATCAATTTCGGGTCAATTCCGGCCATAGGGATCCCAAGTTGGAAGAGCGCGTCCTCGCCGGATTTTTTAATGTCGATCGCGAGTTCTTTTTTTGCCTCGTCAATCGTCCCCTCGATGCGTCCCGGATGGATGCGGCCGTCCGCGATCAGTTTTTCAAGCGCGCGTTTTGCCACTTGTCGTCGGATGGGCGAGAAGCCGGAGATCGTGAGCATGCCAGGCGAGTCGTCCACGATGAGCTCGCATCCCGTATGCCACTCGAGCGCCTTGATGTTGCGCCCTTCGCGGCCGATGATGCGGCCTTTCATTTCTTCGTTCGGAAGTTCAACGTGCGTCGTCGTCGTTTCCGCGACCGTTGAGGACGCGAGTCGCTGGATCGAAACCGCGAGGATGTTTTTCGCTTTGCGTTCGATCTCCTCGCTCTCCTGCTGGTCGAGTTTACGCATGCGAGAGAGAATCGTGTCCTGATGCTGTTCCTCGACGATCTTCATCAGCTGCTCGAGCGCCTTGTCGCGTGTGAGCCCCGCGACTTCCTGGAGTTTCGTCGCTTCTTCTTCCTTGATGTCGACGACGCGTTTTTTTTCTTCGTCAATCTCTTTTGTTTTTGTCTCGATTCGTTTGCGTTGTTCGTCAATATCAAGCAGTTTCTTGCCGAATTCATTCTCGCGCGCAGCAAGCTCGTGCTGTTCGTGCTTTAATTCTTCCAACGCCCGCTTTTCTTCGATGCGTGCTTCCTCGAGAATTTTAATCGCTTTGTCCTTTGCGCGGAGCAACACGTCCTGCTCTTTTTTTTCTGCATCGGCAATGACCTGCTTTGCCTTGTGCAGAGCGTCGTCAATGGTGTCTTGGATTTTTTTCGCCTTCGAACTGGCAAACAGCCGCGCCGCGATGAATCCGACGAGGATTCCGGCGACGGCAAGAACGGCGTATTCCATAGATATGTCTACGCTCGGACGACGATGGTGTCCCGTTGAATCCAACGACTCACGTCACGAATTTGCGAGGGAAGAACCGACAACGGGGCACCCGGAACGTCAGGAGCGGATCAAAGAGTAAAGTCGGTATTTTGAGCGTATCAGGAAGCGGGTTTTGTGTCCAGAGCGCGAGAATTCGTAAGAGAATCAATGGATTTTGCATCTTTGAGGTCATACATCCCAATCCGTGTCCTGCGAAGCGCCGTCAGATATGCGCCAGTTTTGAGGATCTCGCCGATATCTCTTGCAAGCGCGCGGATATACGTCCCGGAGGAGCACGTCACTTCGAAGGTGAGGTCGGGCCACGCGTCGTGCACAGTACGGAGTGCGTAGATCGTCACAAGTTTTTTTGGTCGCTCGACCGTGTCGCCGAGTCCCTTGCGCGCGAGTTCGTACATCTTTTTTCCGCCGACTTTCTTTGCGCTGTACAGCGGAGAGATTTGGAGATACTCGCCGCGGAATTTTTTGAACGCATGTTCAATCGCCTCACCCCCAACCCTCTCTCCTTCGTACGGAGAAGGGGAAATAACGCCCTCTGGATCATCCGTCGTTGACGTCGCCCCTAGTCGCGCTGTTGCGACGTACGTCTTGTCGAGCCCAACGTACGTCGAAAGCTCTTTCGTCGCCGCGCCAACGCCAACGATCAACAGTCCGGTCGCAAACGGATCGAGCGTGCCGGCGTGGCCGACCTGTCGCGTCTGAAAAATTTTTCGCACGCGATCCACAACGTCGTGAGACGTGATGCCGGCCGGCTTGTCGATGAGGAGAATGTGGTCCATTGTATGGAGCATAGAGTAGAGAGCATGAAGCAACACATCAAAAAAGAAAAGCCCACCGATCGAAATGAATCCCTTGTCAATATCTTGACGAAAACCACGGTTTCCCATACTCTTGGCAGACATGAACGTCTCGGATCTCGCTCGACGCTTGAAAACAACGCCGCATGAGCTTTTGGATAAACTTCCGTCGCTCGGTTTTGATGTTGGTCGTCGTGCGATCAAAATTGACGACGTGCTCGGCGAGAAAATTTTCAAGAAATGGATCGAGAACGAACGGCGCGAACGTTTGCGCGGAACACTTCTTGCCGGAGTCGCACAGGGCAAGGAAGGCGCTGCGCCGGTCGTGAAAACGGACGTAACGCTTCCGTCCGTCATCGTTGTTCGCGAACTCGCGGGGCGCTTGAATCTCCCCGTGATAAAAGTGATTCAAGAACTCATGAAGGCCGGCATCCTTGCCTCGCAAAACGAGCGTCTCGATTTTGAGACGGCGGCGATCATCGCGGAGGAACTTGGATTTCGGGCGACACGAGAAGACGTGAAAAAGGAAGATGCGATCGAAACCGTTCAGGCGATCGATCGCGTGCACGAAGTCATGTCCAATGAGGCCGAAGAGCATCTTTCACCGCGGCCGCCCGTTGTGGTTGTCATGGGTCACGTGGACCATGGCAAAACGCGCACGCTTGACGCGATCCGCGCGACGAACGTGATGGGAGGTGAAGCCGGTGGCATCACCCAGCACATCGGCGCATATCAAGTGACGATTCACCCGAAGGAGAATTCGTCAGGTCATGTGCTCACCTTTATTGACACACCCGGACATGAAGCATTCACGATCATGCGCTCGCGAGGCGCAAAAGTTGCGGATATCGCGATCCTCATCGTTGCGGTGGATGACGGAGTCCAACCGCAAACGAAAGAAGCGATCAACATCATCCAGGCCGCAAAACTCCCCTTTATCGTCGCACTCAATAAAATGGATAAGCCGGAAGCGGATCCGGATCGCGTACTTGCGCAGCTTGCGGAATCCGGCGTTACAACCGAGGCATGGGGCGGAAACGTTCCCATCGCAAAAATCTCCGCAAAAACAGGACAGGGGATCGATGACCTTCTTGATCTCGTGCTGCTCGTGGCCGATCTCCACGCGGATAAAATTCGCGCCAACCCATCGCGGCACGCGATCGGCACAGTCATCGAAGCGCACGTGGATAAGGGTGAAGGGCCTGTCGGAACCGTTCTCGTTCAATCCGGAACGCTCCATAGGAACGACCATCTTGGCATTGCGGGAGCGGCATACGGTCGCGTGCGCTCCATGCGCGATTGGACAGGCAAACAGATGGATGCGGCGCCGCCAGGGACACCGGTAAAAATCCTCGGATTTAAAGTCGCGCCGGCCGTCGGCGATATTCTGGAAATTCCAGAAGATCCAAAGTCGCTTGAAGTGAAAAAGGTGAAGACAGCGCATCAGGTCGCCACGCAATTCACCGCAATGAAAATCGCACCGGCTGAAGGCGAAGAGACGCCAGTCAAAAAGACGCTGAACGTCATCTTGAAGTGTGACACGCTCGGTTCGCTCGAGGCGCTTCTCGGCATGTTCGAAAAAATTCGCCATGAAGATGTGGGCGTCGAAGTGATCCAAAAAGGATTGGGCAACGTGAATGAAGGCGACGTCACGCGCGCAGCAAACTCTCCACCGTCCGTCGTATACGCATTCAACGTGATCGTCACGCCGCAGGTCGCCGAGATCGCGCGCGATACGCATGTCGAAGTGAAAGAGTGTAAAATCATTTACGAGCTGTGTGACGACGTGATCGCGAAATTAAACGTGCTCGTGCCGCCAGAAGTCATCGTGACTCCGCTCGGCAATTTTCATACCGTCGCGATTTTCCGCACGGAGAGCGGACGTATGGTGGTTGGTGGAAAAGTCACAGATGGAAAAATCGTCTCCGGCGCGAAAGCGAAGGTGTGGCGGCGCCCTTCGACTATTCGACAAGCTCATAGTGGTGAGCAAAGTCGAACCACAAGCTCAGGGCAAGAAGAACCGCTTGGCATCGGCACGATTGACTCGCTTCAAGCAGGCAAGCAGACCGTAAAAGACGTCCACGCGGGGCAGGAATGCGGCATCTCCTTCAAAGGCAAAGCGAAGATCCAAATCGGCGATCGCCTCGAGGTGTACCACGAAGAAGTGAAGGAGCGGAAAATCGTCGTACCGAGATAACGCATATATCCAGTACTCGTGAGCCAGAAATAATAAGTCATACGAGTGGACGTGTCACCGCATCTTGACGCACATCATGAAATCTGGCAGCGGTGTATCTATGGGCTCGCATGATCTCATTATCCTGCCGGATGAGCATATCCAAAGCCGCATATTTCTCATACGCGGCAAGAAGGTGATGTTTGACCGTGATCTTGCGTAGCTATATGGGGTAGAGACCAAGAAACTGAACGAAGCCGTCAAGCGGAATCACCAGCGTTTTCCCGAGGATTTTATGTTTCGTTTGGCGATCCAAGAGCGTCATGTCTGGCAGGAGCATCTTTCAAGGTCGCAATTTGCGACCTTGAACAGAGGCCAAAATATCAAGTATTCCCCGACTGTTTTTACCGAACAGGGCATCGCCATGCTTGCGAGCGTCCTTCGGAGCGATCGCGCGATCCTCGTGAATATTCAGATTATTCGCACCTTCACAAAACTCCGCGAACTTATGGCAACGAACAAAGAACTGCGTGAAAAAATTGAACAACTGGAACGGAAATACAATTCACAATTCAAGGCCGTATTCGATGTGATCAAACGATTGATCGCTGAAGACATACAGGCAAAATCGCTGATTGGGTTTCACGAATAGAGAAGCTGCTCATCTTGCTCATTCCGCGCAGCTCTGCTGCGCGGTTACCGAACAATGATTCTCGGCGTGGGTCACATTGACGCAAAGCTTGTGCATTCTGTATACTATCTCAATAGAAGAGATTAAAACGATATGTCAAACCCGCCCGTCACGCTCACTATTCCACGTCAACTCACCCGTACGGGTGAGTTGGTCGTCATCCCACGGAAAGAATACGAAGCATTGCTCCAATTGAAACTGTTTCGAGAATTTCAACCAACGAGTCAAGTACACAAGGCCCTCCAACGAGCAGAAAAAAATTTTTCTCGCAGTAAGACACTTTCGTATGATGAGCTCTGCAGGGCAGTGGGCTTTACGCATTGATCCAAGCGTTGCCAAGACACTCCAGAAAATACCCCATCATGACGTCGAGTCCATCCTTGTGGCCTTTCGACTGTTATCCGTGAACCCCTATTTCGGCGATGTTCAGAAAATGAAGGGCGGTCTCGATGTGTGGCGTAGGCGCGTTGGCGCGTATCGTATTTTTTATCGTCTCATGACACATCGAAATATTCTCCTTGTATTCCACGTTGAACGTCGTAGCTCGAAGACCTATTCGCGATAAATCTCACACCACGGATTCTCGATGAGATCTGTGAGAGCGACTTGCCACCTCAGCAATCCTCCCGTACGCTTTCTCAACTATGGAACACACATTTACCGATACGAATTTTGAGGACGAAGTGATCAAATCGCCGATCCCCGTCATGGTTGATTTTTGGGCGCCGTGGTGCGGGCCGTGCCGCGT